>JAYSRS010000720.1:0-2571 GCA_043720935.1 Saprospiraceae bacterium | reverse complement strand
AAAAAACAAGCTGCCTCCTAAAAAATCCTTCAGATGGCGATTTTCGAGCGCAGCGAGAAAGAGCCCGTAAAATACGCTTTTATTTACTTAACGTTCCTAATCTGCCTAATCAGTGAGCCATTTTGAATCTGTACAGCAATATTTTAACGGAATTATCGGTTTTATGTCGCAAATCAATTTTTGAGTAAAAAAAGGCATTTTTGCGGCAAAAGTGGCAAAAGATTTAGGAAATTTGCAAAATTTCCTAAATCTGATACCCCCTCAGTATTTTGCGACATAAAGCCGATAATTCCGTATTTTAATGTCAATACAAATCATCCAACCGCATTTTCAAGTATTTGTTCACGACATAGAACGTGCTGACCCAACTAATTAAAACACCTAACAATATCAAACCACCACAACTTGCCCAAAACAAAGGGTTTGTCAAGAGTAAATTCAATTCAGGAACGCCTTTTTGAGCGAAAAACCATAAAATAGCGAGTAGTATGAGGGCTAAAATTGCGCTCAAAAACCCATTCCAAACGCCTTTTCGGATGTAAGGACGGCTAATAAAACCCCACGACGCGCCCACTAATTCCATGTTTTTGATGATAAAACGGTCGGAAAAAAGGTTCAAACGGATGGTATTGTGAATTAATGTAATGGCCACAACGATGAACAAAGCAGCAACTGCAAGGGCGATTAAAGCAATTTTTTCGACTAATTTGGAGACATCGCCAATCAAACCTTCGTCCATATAAACGTCACTTACGGCAGAATTTTTGCGTATTTGCGCTGTTATAAATGCGATACTGTCCCCATTTAAACGGTCAAATTTCAAATTTATCGAAAAAGCGTCGAAAAAGGGTAGGGGCATATCTGCCGACATAAATTCATTGCCGAGGCTTTCTTGTAGCAGTTCCGCCGCTTTTTCTTTCGGTACGAACCGCACTTCACGGGCGAAATCCGCATTCGGCAACGTCCGTTTTAGGAGCTGCAAATCGGCAGAATCAGCATCTTCTTTCAATTCAACCATCATCGAGATTTTTTCTTGCTGATTCGTCACTTGCTGCCGCGTAAAGAGCAAAGCGGTGCTAAAAAAACCGAGTAGAAAAAGCACCAAAGCGACGCTGAAAATGCTATAAAAGTAGTTTATTTTTCGTCTTTTCATTATTTTTTATGTCAAAAGAAGATTTTATTCCAATACATAGACATATAGGACACATGGTTTTTTTACTGTTGACGATTTTCCAAGCTTTAAAAATTCAGAGAATTTACCCCCTCAGTAAAAAGTAAAAAACAATGTGTTCTATATACCTCTGTGTTAAGAAAAAAGATATTATGTGTTAAAAAAATCTCCGTGTACTCTGTGAACTCTGTGTGAGACAGACATCAAGCAAATTCTCCGCAAATGTAGCGTTTTAGACCGAAAATTGGCGTCGGCAAGATATTTGGTAAAATAAAAAGTGTTAAAGAAAATTAAAAGAACAAAAAACATCATTCCAAAACGTTTTAAACAAGCTAACTTTGAGAACTTTTACACCAACTACTTCCGATTTTTGGCCTACATTTGCGCCTAAATTCATAGATTTTACAACCGACATTCTGAATCTCGAAGCCCTTATGACTGTGCCACGTCCGCTTGTTATCATTCCTACATACAACGAACGCGAAAATATCGTCAAGATAATTGACGCTGTTTTCGCCCTCGAAATGCCTTTCAATGTCCTCATCGTGGACGATGGTTCACCCGATGGTACAGCTCAATTGGTAAAAAATCATCAATCTTATTATCCTGACTCTCTTCATATTATCGAACGAAAAGGTAAGTTGGGCTTGGGTACAGCGTACATCGCAGGCTTCCGTTGGGGCATCGAACGCGGTTATGATTATATCTGCGAAATGGATGCTGATTTTAGCCACAGTCCGAACGATTTGCCGCGTCTTGTACAGGCGTGTACTGAGGGGGGCGCAAACATGAGCGTTGGCAGTCGCTACGTGCGTGGGGGCGATGTCAAAAATTGGACTTGGGACAGGATTTTGTTGAGCTATGGGGCATCGTGGTACGTCCGTGCCGTTACGTGGTTGCCCGTTGCCGACCCGACGGCGGGTTTTGTTTGTTATTCGACGGATGTTTTGTCGGCGATTGACTTAAATAAAATTCGTTTTATTGGTTATGCGTTCCAAATTGAAATGAAATTTGCGGCCCATACGTTGGGCTATAAAATTGCCGAAGTGCCTATCAAATTCGTTGACCGCGTGGAAGGTCAATCCAAAATGAATATGAGTATTTTTAGTGAAGCGATAAAAGGCGTTTTGCAGATGCGGTGGGCAAGTTTTTTTGGTAGCTATCGCAACAAAGCAGCCGTTGTTTCTGTGAAAATATAGGACTGAAATATGGCGTTTCTGACAGGAATGAGTATTAAGATTTGTTGGATAAAGAGAAAAAAAATGTCGCCAAACGTTTAAAACGGAAAATTTATGTGATATGATTAAGGAATGTGAAATAAATAAAAGCGTATTTCACGGGCTGTTTCTCGCTACGCTCGAAAGACGCCCTTCAAGGAATTTTCATGGAGCGAACGTATT
>JAYSRS010000719.1:0-7243 GCA_043720935.1 Saprospiraceae bacterium | reverse complement strand
GGCTAAAAAAGCGTTTCCTCTCAATACCCCCAAAATACTGAGGGGTCTTTTTTTCAATACGTTAAAATTTCGTCAAGGCTTTTTCTTTTAAACCCTTTGTTTAGAAAACCGTTTACCTTTCGGCCTCGTAGTTTATGCAACGCGTCTTCCCATGTCCTATTTTATAAATTCTCTTATTATCATTTCTAAAAATATTTCTTAAATGAAAAAACATTACAAAATGCTTTTTGTGCTTTTCTTGTTAAGCACACAACTTGTTTCTGCACAACGCAACGGGCGTATGCTATTTTCAGCACGTTTGACGGGCGCAAAAGAAGTCCCTGCGGTCAATACAATCGCCAAAGGTTTGATTACGGCAGTTATTGTCGGCAACGAGGTGACAATTAACGCAGTCTTTGACAGTTTGAGCGGCCCCGTGACGGCTTGTCACTTCCACAAAGGGTCTTCGACAACCACAGGGTCTTCTATCACAAACTATGTCTCTAGTGTACGTGGCAACCGTTTGTATTTGAAAACAACGCTGACTAACGCGCAAATCGCAGACATGATTGAAGACAGTATTTACTTCAACGTCCATACGGCACTTAATGGTAGCGGCGAAATTCGTGGTCAAATGCTGCTTCAAAGTGACCTTTTGTTTGATGCTTTTGCCAATGGCGCGCAAGAAGTACCTGCGGTGACAACAACGGCAAGTGCTATCGGCAGTTTTGTGCGTACCCTTTTCCGAACTTCGGCAAACAATAGGGTAGAATACAAAGTGGTGGCTAATGGTTTGTCTGGGCCAATAACATCTGCTCATTTACATTATGGAGAGTTTGGGACTTCGGGTAGAGTCGCTTATCCGCTTACCATCAACGGTAATGTTCTCACTGGAACACTCGTAACTACTGTTGGTTTTGCGGATAGTTTAGCGGCTGGCTTGATTTATCTCAATATTCACACGGCGGCAAACCCTAGCGGTGAGATTCGTGGCCAAATCTTTTACGAAGGCGACGGCATCGGTTTTGATGGTCTGATTGAAGGCACACAGGAAGTTCCTGCGGTTACGTCCACTGCAAAAGGCGCTATGTATGTTAATATCCGTTCAACGCTCGATACTTTGGATTATGGGATTCAAATTAACGGTCTGACACCGACATTAGCCCATTTTCACAACGGCGCGGCAGGTACAAACGGTAGTCCTCTTTTTAATTTAACACCTACCGCCTTTTCAAATTTATACTCGGGTAAAATAGCGGTTACACCTGCTATTCTTGCAGCGATGATTAGAGACAGTTTTTACGCTAATTTCCACACAGCAGCCAATCCTGGTGGTGAGATTCGCGGTCAAGTGTTGTCCGTTTTGCGGACGGGTTTAGTCTCTAACTTATGCGGTGGTCAAGAAGCACCTGCTGTCACGACAAATGCTTCGGGTGCGGGTTATGTCTCTCTGTCGCGTGACAAATCAAATATTTTCTTAGATGTTGTTACCAATGGTTTAAGCTCAAATGCAACGGTAGCACACATTCATACGGGCGCAAAAGGCGTTAACGGCGGCGTTGCTGTTGACTTAACAGCCGCATTAGTGGGTAACTCTATCACGGGTGTTATCAATAATGTCGGTGCTGTTTTAGCGGATACGACACTTAAAAGCGCGACTTACTTCAATTTCCACACAACCGCTAATGCTGGTGGTGAAATCCGTGGACAAATTGCACCTGATTTAGTGCAAGAATGCCTCGCCAATGCTACTTTGGAGTTGAACGGCGAAAAGTTTGCCGTTAAAGTTGCGCCGAATCCTGTGTCGTCGCTTTTGAATATCTCGTTCGATAGCAACGAACAGTTAAATGCTCAAATCGTTATCACAGACTTAGCGGGTCGTCAAATTGCGACGCAAAAAGCCCAAATACTGAGGGGGTCTAACAACATCGACGTCAACGTAGCGAATTGGAACAATGGCATTTATTTTATCCAAATGCGCCAAGCTAACCGTTTGTTGTTTACAGAAAAAGTGGTGAAAAATTAATCGCCACAATCCTCCAAGGGTTAAAAACCCTTGGAGGGATTTAAACCCCCTCAGTAAAAACGCCTTTCCGAACAACTGTTCAGTAAGGCGTTTTTACTATTTCAACACAATAGTTCTTCCCATTATCGACCAAATTGCTACTTTTGCGCCTCTAAAAGCATAAGCCCACTCGATAAATGAGGAAAAAAATTGAAATTTTGGCACCTGCCAAAAACTTATATCAAGGCATGGCCGCCATCAATGCGGGTGCAGATGCCGTTTACATGGGTGCACACCTATTCGGGGCGCGCACTAATGCGACAAACTCGGTGGCAGACATCGCAGAAATGGTCAAATACGCCCATTTGTTCAAGGCCAAAGTCTTGGTGCCTGTCAATACCATCTTGTACGACAACGAATTAGAAGCCTGTCGGAAACTCATTTGGACGTTGTATGAGATTGGGGTCGATGCCATTATCATTCAAGATATGGGTTTGTTGGAACTCAATCTCCCGCCGATTGCCATTCATGCAAGCACACAAGCCAACAACCGCGACGCCGCCCACGTCAAATTTTTGGGCGATGCAGGTATTAAACGTGTGGTTCTAGCGCGTGAACTCAATTTGGATCAAATCAAAGACATACAGGCCGCTTCTAATGTGGAATTGGAGTTTTTTGTAACGGGTGCGTTGTGCGTCTCGTTCAGTGGCAACTGTTATATGAGTGTGGCGAATGGCGAACGCTCAGCGAATCGCGGTTCTTGCGCTCAAAATTGCCGTTTACCTTATCAATTGATTGATGGTAAAGGCAATACACTGATTGAAAACAGTCATTTGCTGTCCATCAAAGACTTAGATTTGAGCAATGAAGTACCCAATCTTATCAAGGCAGGTATCTGTTCTTTCAAAATTGAAGGGCGTTTGAAAGACCTTGTTTATGTCAAAAACAATACGTCTTATTTGCGTAAAAAATTAGATACTTTCCTCATAGACAATGCGGATGCGTTTGAAAAAGCGTCGTCGGGACGTACTTTTTACAATTATGAGCCTGAATTAGACCGCAGTTTCAATCGGGGTTATACCGATTATTTTGTCAATCATCGGCACGCTAAAATTGGCTCATGGGAAAGCCCAAAATCAAAGGGGCAATACATCGGAAAATTGTTGGACATCAAAGCCAATGGTTATCAAATTGAAAATGCGGAATTGCTCAACAACGGCGACGGCTTGTATTTTGTCAACGAACAAGGCATTGGCGACGGTACTTTGGTCAATATCATCGTCAACGATATTGTTGTACCAAACGAGCTTAAACCGTTGCCAATTGGTACAGAAATCTACCGCAATTTGGATGCAGAATTTACCCGAATGGTGGAAAACGAGAACAGCGCAGTGCGGAAAATCGGCGTAAAAATGCGTTTTACCGATACCGAAAAAGGGTTTAGCCTTCAAGTGACTGACGAAGACGGTCACACCTGCACTACCCTACTCGATGCGCCGAAAGAAGCCGCTAAAAATACCGTCGGTCTTATCGAAAATATCTCTCAAAACCTAGCAAAAACGGGTAATACGCCTTTTATTGCCGATGAAGTCGTGGTTAATTTCTCTGAAAACTGGTTTTTACCCAATTCAAAAGTTAACGAAATACGCCGTTTAGCCTTAACAGAATTGGCAGAAGTCCGCATCCGCGAGTATCACCGAGAAGAACAAACGCTTGTCAAAACGGAGCATCCTTATCCCGTCAAAGAACTTGATTTTACGTACAATGTCTCCAACAAATCCGCCCGTGCTTTTTACAAACGTCACGGCGTTACGGCCATCGAAAAGGCCTTTGAACTGCAATGGGATCCAGGAAAATCGCGCGTCATGGTGACCAAATATTGCGTCAAATACGAATTGGGTAAATGCGCCCGTTTTCAACGTGCCACGATGGGTGAAAAAGTCGCCGAACCACTCACACTCAAACACGGAGAAGTGGAATACAAACTGAAATTCAATTGCAAGCCTTGCGAAATGGAGATTTGGGAAAAAGACGCGGAGTTGGTTTTGGAAGAAGAAGATTGAGACATCTTACAGTAATACTCAATAATAAAACAAAAACGCTGCCCTAAACCTAAGACAGCGTTTCTGTTTTATGGAATTTGTAAACCTTTAAGACGGATTTTTTTTTGATATAAATATGCTATTAAGCTCACAAATTCTGGATATTCAGTTCTATTTTTGAGGTTAATATATTTTTCAATTAAAACCTGATTGGGTAAAGTTTGAATTTTAGACATAATGATGTTCCAAATAGAAGCTCTTTGGATGAGTAAAGAATTATGGTCAATGTAACCGCTATCAGAAGGTGAGTATCTATTTTGTCGTGTTATATCCAAAGTTGATTGCATCAAATAAGCACTATGATGCTCAGACGTAATTTGTTTTCCCTTTGTTGCAATTGCCAATGGAATACGGACGAATACTTTTCCATCTTCAGGAAAATAGGAAATTTTTAAGCCATTTGAAATAGCTGTTTCCGTTTGAAAAGGATTAAAACGGGGGTCAAAAATATAACAAGGAATTAAGTGATTCGCTTTAGGTTCGTTACATACTTGACAAGAAACGTACAGATTATAATAATCAAGCCCTAAATACTTAAAAATACTGAGGGGTAGGAAATGCTCAATAGTTGGCGTGAAAACCGTTCTTGGCGTTTCTCCTCTATTGTCAATGTGCTTGCGCTCACACAAGGGACACAAACCGCCCTGTTCTCTCAAAAGCAAGTCGGTTACAATTCGTCTATTTTCGCCTTGCAAATCGTGGTAAGATTACAAACCCTTAATTGCATTTTGAAATTCAATAGGCACTTCACGTTGTTTATTAATATAAAACATAATCAAAATGAGTTTAATAAGAAAGAAAATCAATCAGTGCATCAGCTTCTGTAAAAAGAGGGTCGTTAGGTGATAAATCATTTGCTAACAGATCTCTAATTTTTCTTGCTTCATCAGATTTTCCTTGCTCTAAGTTTATTAATTCGAAGTAACGTTTTATTGATTCTTGATGCTGGGGTAATCTGTCGTGTATTCTCATATTCATTTCTAAAACTTGGGCTGGTTTCATACCATAAATATTGGGCTGCTCAGTAATGAGATTATTTTCTAATAACAAAATATTACCTTTAAATGAACTCATGACAATTGGGCTATGCGTTGTAATGACAAATTGTACTTTCGGAAATGCTTCTGCCAAAATAGGGATGATTCTCTGTTGCCATTTGGGATGTAAATGCAAGTCTATTTCATCAATTGTTACAATACCTGCCGTTTCTGAAAATGCTTTTTCACCTAAAAATGGATTAAGCATATAACAACGCCACGCTATTTCAATTAACAACCAAAGGAAGTTGCGATAGCCGTCACTCAATAAAGTTTCTGGAATAATATTTTTATCTTCAAGCGCAATGAATAGACCTGCTGGCAAACGCGCATCAGCAGAAGGTTCATAATAATAAATCCGCTTCCATTCTGGAAAATATTTTAATACAAGTTTTTTAATAGCCGCTAATCCTTCATCAGTAAAATTAGTATCTAATTGTCGTTTTTGATATTCAATACGTTCAGCGTCATAAAACCACGATTGAATGTATTTGCGGATATTAGTAGCATTTAAAGCATTATAATAGCCGACAAATCGTCCCAATGGTTTTTTTTCGGATTCTTTCCGTTGTGTAAAGAGCCTTTGAGTTGAAAAATAAGTGATTAAAGGTAAAATAACTTTTTCTCCATTTTGAACGCTTAACGCCGCACTATCTGAAATATCTGTTATTTCTTTTGCATCAACCATTGTTAATCCACCAGAAATAGAATTAAAACTGCGTAACCAAGAAATCTTTTTATTCATAACATAGCCTTCTGCCTCTACTTGCAAGGGCATTTGATATTCTGGTAATAGCATACCATTATAAAATTTTAACCTTATATCCGATTTGGGATCAACATTTCGTTTTTCAACGCTTGATAATCTTAAAAAAAAACTACCCGTAGCAATATTCACCCCTTCCAAAATAGAAGTTTTCCCAGTCCCATTTGTACCATATAAAATATTAACTCCCGATTTTAGCTCGAAAGTCAAATCTGCATAACATTTTAGGTTTCTAAATCTTATCTTTTTAATAAAAGGTGTATCCATAATATTACAAATTTTATTTACAAATTGTTAGAAGGTAGTATTTAAACGTGCAAAGTTAGTTATTTTATTTCTAAAAGCATTATCGCGGGTTAAGAAATAGGGAGCGATATGTTCTTTTTTCAGAAAACAAGGCTTTTTCTAACCTAAAACATGAACCATCAAACGCAATCCACGTTTACTCCTACGTTTCACTTACTTATCACTTTTCACTTACAACTTTTCACTTTTTTATGCACGACATAGAGCCTTATTACCGTTGGCGCGACGAATACGCCGTTGAAGAAGACGAAAATTCGCCGTTTTATGAAACAACCTACGGCGAACCACGGCAGGTTTACAACTACATTTTGCACCCGCTTTGGGATGATTTTGAATCGAATACGTTGTATCTCAAAATCTTGTTTGCCGACTACGACGAAGGGTTTGCCATCATCGAATTTATTGGTGAATGGAACGATACGATTGACAATGATATAGCGATTTTGAAGCGCAATGTCTTAGAATTGATGCTTGATAAAGGCATTTCACGATTTGTTTTGATATTGGAAAATGTCTTGAATTTCCACGGGTCGGATGAATTGTACTACGAAGAATGGGCCGAAGAATGTCAAGACGGTTTTAACGGCGGTTGGATTGTCGCCCTCAATACTTTTGAACACGTGGCCGATGAAATGCACCAAACACGCCTAGACAACTACGTCAATTTTGGCCCTCATTTCAATGATTTTAATTGGCGACAGTTGCAACCTTTGGGCGTTTTGCAAGGTGTTGAAATGCTCCTGCGAACCAATAGAAAACGATTGAATGAGTAAGTTTTAGGGCTAAAACGTTATGAAGATTTGAACCCTGTCCATTACCCACATCTTTTTTAAAAGCACGAATCCATTAGGATTCGCACGTTTATAGATAAAACAACCGTGAAAATTTCCCGAATCCGTTAGAATTCGCACATTGAAAGTTCGGCGCATTTTGAACAAACGTGCGAATCCTAACGGATTCGGGATTCTGCTCGTTCGTTTTTTCCTATAAACGTGTAAATCCTACGGATTTATGAGAACATAAAACTTGTGGGTAATGGACAGGGTTT
>JAYSRS010000718.1:0-2573 GCA_043720935.1 Saprospiraceae bacterium | reverse complement strand
CAGTGGCTCATTTTAGCCGCTTGCGTAACATCAGTTATAACACATAAAAACGTAACTATTGCTACCTTCCATAAAATGCCAAAGTAGAACTAAGTCGTTTCCTTAATTTAATACTGCCGAAGTCCGTATTTTTTTTGAAAATTGCCACCTTTAATTTTTAATTTTTAATTTTTAATTTTTAATTCAACCATGCAGCTCTCTCAAATCAATATTTTCCCCGTCAAATCGCTTGACGGTTATTCGCCAGAAAAGGCCGTCGTCGAAAAACGCGGCTTGCAACACGACCGCCGTTGGGTCATTTCTGACGACAACTTTATGTGTATGACGCAGAGAACGCACCCTAAAATGGCGTTGCTGAAAGCCGTTGTCGAAGGTGATTTTTTGACGATATTTGAAAAGCAAAACCCCGAAAATTACATCAAAATCGGTGTGAATACTGAGGGGTCACATCGAGGTGTTCAAGTTTGGGACGACGATATTTTAGCCAGTCAAACATGTGAAGAAGCAGATGAATTTTTAAGCGATTTCTTTGGAAAACACTGTGAATTGTACAAAATGAATGCTGAAAATGACCGTCGCGTAGATGAAGCCTATAATTTGGGCGACGATATTGTGAGTTTTGCAGATGGCTATCCGTTCTTAATTATTGGCGAAAATTCGATGCGTGACCTCAATGAACGGCTCGGCGTACCCCTCAGTATTCGGCGGTTTCGAACGAATTTTATCTTCTCGGGCGGCGCGCCTTTTGCTGAAGATGCGTTCAAAAATTTCAAGATTGGCGACGTTGATTTTGTCGGCGTCAAGCCGTGTGCACGGTGCGTTTTGACGACGCGTGACCCTGATTCGGGCGTAAAAGGACGTGAACCTTTGGCGACTCTGCAAGCCTATCGGTCGCACGGAACGAAGATTCTGTTTGGTCAAAATGTTGTTTTTGATGCGCAAAAATGGACGTCGGATGCTTTGCCCACGGTAAAAATCGGGGATTTGATTACGACTTAATGGCACACTGATTGGGCTGATACGACTGATTTACACTGATTTTTTAGTTTCCTTCTGAATGACAAAAAAAATCAGTGTAAATCAGTCGTATCAGCCCAATCAGTGGTCTATCAAAATCAAGGATGCGCCGCGACCCACGTATCGCCGTCCTCAAAAAACTCGCGTTTCCAAATCGGGACGGTCTCTTTTAGTGTATCAATACAAAACTGACACGCCGTAAAAGCTGCCCCACGATGGGCCGCGCTGACCGCAATAACCACAGGCACTTCGCCGATGCCCAAAACGCCCGTTCGGTGATGAATCGCCACTTTCAAAACGGCAAATTCCGCCAAAGCGCGTTCCGCAATTTTCCGCATTTCTCGAATTGCCATCGGGCCATACGCCTCAAATTCTAAGCGAATGACGGCCTTAGATTGCGTTTTATTTCTAACCGTTCCGATAAAAACGACCGCGCCACCTGCCGCGTTCGTCTCAACGAAGGCTTCACAGTCGGGAATACTGAGGGGGGTACTTTTTAATTGAATATCAATCATTTACGAGAATTGTTACGTGAATTGTATCACGGACTTCAGTCCGTGAATATTAAAATAACTCAATCACGGACTGAAGCCCGTGATACAATTTTAGCCGCCACTTACAGGAGGAATTAATGCAATATCATCGCTCTCAATAATCACCGTTTCGTCGTCGCCGTACTCTTCGTTTACGGCAATCAGCAAAGACGACAAATCGCCAAAACGCGGATAAGTTTTGAGCAATTGTTGTTTCAAATCGGTGACGGTTGTGCCTTCGGGCGCGTCAAAATGCGTTGTTGCACCGCCGATAATGTCTCGGGCAATGCCGAATGTTAGGATTTTTAAAGTCATTGTTTTGGGTGAAACACATAGGTACATAGGACACATCGTTTTTAGTTTCTTTCTGAATGACAAAAACGATGTGTCCTATGTGCTTAGATGTTTCAAATTGAGTATTAAAAATTAAAAATTGTTCCACAAAATATTTGCGCCCGCGTAAAAAACCAGAATCGCCGTCACTTGACGAACGCGTAAAGCATTGATTTTCAAGGCACTGAAACGACTACCGACTTGGCCACCGATGAAAACGGCTAACAAAAGCGGCCCACTCAATGACCAATCAGCCGCAAATTTATGTTGCCAAAATTGACCCGCCAAACCCGCAATGGAATTAGCGAAGATGAAAAAACTCGCCGTTGCCGCCACATTTTTAGGCGTGTCCCAACGGCTTAAATTCAGAACGGGTGATAAAAAAATGCCGCCGCCAATGCCCACAACGCCCGATAATAGGCCAATCAAACCACCAATAACGGCATTTTTAAAAGGGCTAAAAGGGCCGTCTTTTCCTTGAAAACTGTTGTTTTGAGCTTCGAAACCAAGGATTTTATCCTCAAAATCGGTTTTATACTGAGGGGCCTCTTCTACCCTTTCGGAGTGCTTATTTTTTTCTGAAAAAACATTTTGAACCAACATCAGCACCGCCGCCACGACCAAACTACTGCCCAAAAGCAGAAAAAACGTCCGTTCTTTTATCGGCATCATACCACCTAAAAAGGCCAT
>JAYSRS010000717.1:0-7274 GCA_043720935.1 Saprospiraceae bacterium | reverse complement strand
GCTCCGTAAAGCACGGATAATTAAAGTGTTTTTACTACTTTATGCCTTACGGAGCAAGCTCCGTGGCTACCTTTTGCTACCTAAAAAGAAAAGTCTCTCATTTACTGTGCTAAAGGAATCACTACTTGAACACATTTTTTAAGCAAGACAAAGATGATTTTTTTACAAAAAAAATTGTTTTTACGTCAAAATGAAGCGAAAAATGGCAAAAATACTGAGGGGGGTTTTTGAATTGTCAAAAAACAAACCCATATTTGCACAACGAAACACAACAAACGAATATTAGAAAACGTCCTTTTTTCACTTAAAAAAAGCAAACATGCAACAGAAAAGTAACAATCCATTGGAAGAAAACGACTTTCCGCAAGCAGAAAGAGACCGTGTGCTTCAAAAATTTCAAACGTTATCCAATCTTTATGGTGACAAAAAGGCAGAAGAACTGCTTACGCCACATGAAATGCTTGTGTTGATGAACACGATGGCCAATCAAGCAATTGAGCATTATGATGAAAAATTGGTGCAAACAGCTCTTTTTAAGATTCGACTCGCCTTGGGCGGGAAAGTACCGTCTTCGTCCCAAGAGTTTGCACGGATATCGGGAGAGTGCTTGAATCAAGATGAAAAAGCGGCTTTAATCGCTTATTATGCTCAAAAAACACGCAATCCCAAAGGGATGCCTAGTTTTACGGAGATTAAAACACGGCGTTAACAATCTACGAAAAACGTCGTCGAGGTTACAAATCTCGACGACGTTAAACCATTTAAAATAACCTTAAAGCGGAATATTTCCATGCTTTTTCTTCGGCATACTCGCCACTTTATTTTCCAACATCGCAAACGATTTAATCAATTTTCGACGGGTTTCGCGCGGGTCAATCACTTCGTCAATGAAACCACGGCTTGCGGCACGGTATGGATTGGCGAATTTTTCGGCGTATTCGCGCTCCTTTTCAAGCAGTTTTTCCGCAGGATTTTCAGCTTCCGAAATTTCTTTTTTAAAAATAATTTCAGACGCGCCCTTCGCCCCCATTACCGCGATTTCCGCCCCGGGCCATGCGTAATTCATGTCCGCGCCGATGTGTTTTGAGTTCATCACGTCGTACGCACCGCCGTAAGCCTTGCGCGTGATGACCGTGATACGTGGAACGGTTGCTTCGCTGAACGCATATAACAATTTAGCTCCGTTCGTAATGATGCCGTGCCATTCTTGGTCAGTGCCTGGCAAAAACCCGGGAACGTCCACCAAAACGAGCAACGGAATGTTGAAACAATCGCAAAAACGGACAAAACGCGCGCCTTTTTTCGACGATTCAACGTCCAAAACACCCGCCAAAGCCGCAGGTTGATTGGCCACAATGCCAATTGGTTTACCCGCAAGTCGCGCAAAACCAACGACAATATTTTCAGCATAATGCTCATGCACTTCAAAAAACGAATCGGCATCCGAAATTCCTGCAATCACTTCGCGCATATCATAGGGCTGATTGGGGTTTTCGGGAACGATATTGAGCAACACATCGCGGTATTCGTCGCCCAAAGTGTAGGGATACTGAGGGGCCTTCTCCTCGCAGTTTTGCGGCATATACGACAGCAGTTGCTTGATTTTTTCGATGCAATCCAAGTCGTTTGCCGCCGTCAGATGCGTTACACCCGATTTCGTCGCGTGGGTCATTGCCCCGCCGAGTTGCTCGCTTGTGACGGCTTCGTTTGTAACGGTTTTCACGACATTCGGCCCCGTAACGAACATATAAGACGTGTTTTCGACCATCAAAATAAAATCGGTCATGGCAGGGGAATAGACCGCACCGCCCGCGCAAGGGCCCATAATTGCCGAAATTTGAGGAACGACGCCCGACGCCAAGACGTTTTTGTAGAAAATATCGGCATAACCGCCCAAAGAGTTGACGCCTTCTTGAATCCGTGCGCCACCTGAATCGTTGAGACCGATGCACGGTGCGCCGTTTTTCATGGCCAAATCCATGATTTTACAGATTTTTTCGGCGTGGGTTTCCGACAAAGAGCCGCCAAAAACGGTAAAATCTTGCGAAAAAACATAGACCAAACGCCCGTTGATTGTGCCGTAACCCGTCACGACGCCGTCGCCGAGATACTGTTCATTTTCGAGGCCAAAATCAACGCTTCGATGCGTCACGAGTGCGCCGATTTCTTCAAAACTATCGGGGTCGAGCAGAAAATGCACGCGTTCACGCGCCGAGAGTTTGCCTTTTTTATGTTGGGCGTCAATGCGTTTTGCACCGCCGCCGAGTTTGGCTGCCTCCTTTTTTTGTTGCAGCGTGGCTAATTTTTTTTCCATGAAAATATCGAAATTATTTGGTAGTCAATGACTTAGGAAATTGCTGGAATGAATATGTAAACGACTTAATACCGTTGAATTGCCTTCTTCAATTATTTACTTCATTCATTTTCAATAACTTAGGTGTAAAAATACATTGTCTCAAAAAAAAGAACAAATATAGAAGACTATATTTGTTCTGTCTCTTTTTGCGCCTTCTTTTGGAAAAATACTGAGGGGGTACGTTTTGTTTTTTTTTAGAAAACCTAACGCAGCTTGAACCCGCGTTAGAATGATATTGTCTAAACATTGAGCAAAGCTGCAATATCAAATTTCTTCATTTTCATAAACGCATTCATAACGCATTGTCTTTTTTCAGGGTTGCTCATCAGTTGCCCTAAAACGGTTGGAACGATTTGCCAAGAGACGCCAAATTTGTCTTTCAACCAACCGCACTGGCTTTCGACACCACCGTTTTCAGTCAATTTCTGCCAATAATGGTCAATTTCTGCTTGATTTTCGCAATTTACGACGAAAGAAACGCCTTCGTTGAAGGTGTAAGGTTGCGGAAAACCGCCGTCCATGATATTGAACGACTGACCATTGAGTAGGAAATTAGAGAACAAAACCATGCCTTCGGTCGCATACGCATTTTGTCCTTTTTCGTACTTTACTAAGTTACCGATGGATGAATTGTCAAATAAAGACGTGTAAAAATTCACCGCTTCTTCGCCGCGTCCGTGCTGATTTTGCGTAAAAAGCAACGATAGCGTTATTTTTTGTTGGATATTTTTATCCACCGTAATTTGCCAAGTCATACTAAAACGGTCTTTCAGCCAACCGTATTTTTCACTCCACGGATAGGTGTCCAAAGCCATCATAGCCGAGCCGCCTTCGAGAAGTTTATCCCACAATTCGGTCACTTCTTCCGCCGTTTCGCAAGCAACGTAAAAAGATACTGAGGGGTTGATTGTAAACATTGGGCCACCGTTCAAACCCATAAATTGACCGCCTGCCATTTCCCAACGAACGACCATTGGGTTTTCCTCCATCACTTTCGCGTTTTTGAAAATAGAGCAGTAGAAATCGGCGGCGGCTTTGGCTTGTCCGTCAAACCACAAGCATGGATATATTTGATTTGTCATTTTTGATAGATTTTTGAGTGATATATACAGTTCGTAAAGCATTGTTTATCAATGTCTTATCAATATCTTATCAATATCTTGCTAACCTTCCAAGCGTTTTAAACGCTTGGAAGGTTTCGGAATAGGCCCCTCAGTATTTTTCGGCGTAAGCCTTAAAATTATTTAAAATCGCTTGCCAGCCGCCCTGTTGCAACTCGACAGGGTTTTCATTTTCGGCATCGAAAACGGTTGTGACGAGGGTTTGTTCACCTTTTTTAGTGAACGTCGTTTCGGCTTTGCGCCCGTCGCCCATCGTGTAAGCGATGGTTTGATTTTTATGAATTTTATCGTAAATTCCCCAAAAATCGAAGCTAAAACTGCCGTCTTTTGCGGCCATTGTTGAACTAAATTTACCACCCACTTGCAGGTCATTTGTGGCGGCGGTTGTGTGCCAATCGTCGCTTGCGGTGTTCCAAATTTTGATGTCTTCGGGATTTGTCCAGAATGCCCATACGTTGTCTTCGGAGGCATTTATGAGGGCTTCTACAGTTATAACTGTTTGATTTTTCATTGTTTATGGCTATTTAATGATGAAAAAAATGTTTTTGATTGAAGTAGGATTTTTAATATTTTTAGGATTTAATAGGACTGTTTAAGGGGTTGTACAAATAATAAAATACCCACTTTTTGACGTATTTTCCTAGTAAAACGGGTATCTTATTTCTTGTATGACGCCTAAAACCTAACGCGGGTTTGCAACCCGCGTTAGGTTAGACAGACATTTTACGTCAATTGCCCCGCTTTCTGCGCGCTAATTTTGTGATAATAGACGTAAGAAACAGCTAAAATCGCCAAAACGACCAACGGAAAACAGGACATTGCGCTAAACCCATCAACGAAAATATGGCTCAAAAAAGCGAAAATAAAATTGAAGAAAAAACCTGCATAGGCCAATTCTTTAAGGCGATGTGGCACTTGTGGAATGATTAAAATAAGTGCGCCGCCGACTTTAAAAGCAGCAAGAATATTCCCGAAATATTCGGGATAACCCAAATGACTCATACCTTGCTTGGATTCGGCTGACCCGAAAAAAAAGGCAGGCATAACGCCTTCAAACAGGAAAATAAAGCCCGTGGCTAACCAAAAAATAATGGTGTTCTTTTTCATAAGAGATGTGGATTTAATGAATTTAAAAATATATTAACTACTTTTTGTTTTGACAAAATCAGTAGCACAAAAATAGGTGAATTAGAAACAAAATGTAGTACAATTGCGACGAAAAAAAAGGGATTTACGACAAAATACAGTTCTCTAAATCTCTAAAAAAAGCACAATATACTGAGGGGGGCATTTTTTTCAAATTTATAGAAATGATTTTATACATAAAAAAGCCGCTTTTCGATTATCGAGAAGCGGCTTTAATTTTATCTGATTTCACGGACTTAAGTTCGTGCGACGATTCTACAAAATGCCTTTGAAATACGTCGTAAATTCTGTCACATTCATTGCGCCTTTATCGCCTTCGCCTTGTTTACGAATCGAAATAGTGCCTTCGGCGGCTTCTTTTTCACCAATAATCAACATAAACGGCACGCGTTTCATCTCCGTATCGCGGATTTTACGGCCAATTGTTTCCGCGCGTTCGTCAATAAAACCACGAATGTCCTGCTCGGCTAATTGCGCCATAACGTCTTTCGCATAGTCCATAAAACGGTCAGAAATGGGTAAAACCGCTATTTGGTCAGGTGCGAGCCACAACGGAAATTTACCCGCGCAGTGCTCTGTCAAAACGCCGATGAAGCGTTCCATCGAGCCAAACGGCGCACGGTGAATCATCACGGGGCGATGCGGCTGATTGTCGGCACCGATGTATTCTAATTTGAACCGTTCAGGCAAATTGTAATCCACTTGAACCGTTCCCAATTGCCACGACCGACCGAGAGCATCTTTGACCATAAAATCGAGTTTTGGCCCATAAAAGGCCGCTTCGTCGTATTCAACGGTGGTTTTCAAGCCCACTTTTTTGGTGGCGTCAATAATCGCTTGTTCGGCTTTGTCCCAATTTTCTTCCGTTCCCAAATACTTGCTGCGGTCGGTTTTGTGACGCAACGAAATTTGAGCTGTGTAATTGTTAAAACCTAATTTTTCCAAAACCATCATCGTCAATTCGACGACGTTGATAAATTCAGCTTCCACTTGTTCGGGTGTGCAGAAAAGATGCGCGTCGTCTTGCGTGAAGCAACGAACGCGGGTGAGGCCGTGCAATTCGCCCATTTGTTCGTAGCGATACACCGTCCCAAATTCGGCAATCCGAACGGGCAATTCCTTGTACGAACGGGGTTTGTGGCCAAAAACTTCGCAATGATGTGGGCAATTCATCGGTTTCAACATAAATTCCTCGTCCAAACGCGGCGTTTTGATGGGTTGAAACGAGTCTTCGCCGTATTTATCCCAATGGCCTGACGTCATGTACAACTCTTTTTTACCGATGTGCGGCGTGATAACGGGTTGATAGCCGCGTTTGAGTTGCTCTTTTTTCAAAAAATCTTCCAAGCGTGTCCGCAAAGCCGTACCGCGTGGCAACCAAATCGGCAAACCCGCACCGACCTTTTCGGAAAACATAAATAGTTCCAACTCCGCACCGAGTTTGCGGTGGTCGCGTTTTTTGGCTTCTTCCAACAGCAACAAATAATCTTTCAACTCTTGTGCCTTCGGAAAAGTGACACCATATATACGGGTCATTTGTTTGCGTTTTTCGTCGCCGCGCCAATACGCACCCGCCACTTTCATCAATTTGATGGCCTTGATATTTTCAGTTGTTGGAATATGTGGCCCACGGCACAAGTCCGTAAAATTACCTTGCGTATAAAACGAGATAGTGCCGTCTTCCAAATCGTGCAACAATTCGAGTTTGTACTCGTCGCCTTTTTCTTGAAAATAAGCAATGGCATCGGCTTTTGACACGTCTTTTCTAACGAACGCGCTCTTATTTCGCGCCAATTCAAGCATTTTCTGCTCAATTTTTTCAAAATCATTGATAGAAAGCGATTTGCTGCCCGTGTCCACATCGTAGTAAAAACCCGTTTCTATCGCTGGGCCGATACCAAATTTTGTCCCTGGATGCAAGGCTTCGAGGGCTTCGGCGAACAGATGCGCGGAGGAGTGCCAAAAGGTTTTTTTAGCCTCAACGTCGTCCCAAGTGAGGAGTTGAAGGCTGGCATCGGCGGCAATCGGGCGCGTCAAATCAACGACGTTGCCGTCCACTTTGGCGGCTAATACTTTGTTGGCCAAGCCCATTGAGATGGATTTTGCGATGTCGAGCGCGGAAGTACCCGCTTCATATTGCCGAACATTGCCGTCGGGAAAGGTGATGTTTATCATAAAAAAAGAGCATTATTGAGTTATGAGTTATGAGTTATAAGTTATGAGTGATAAGTTATGAGATATGAGTGATAAGTGATAAGTCGTAAAACTCATAGCTTATAACTCATATTTCATAACTCTACTCATAACTCATAACTCATTAGACCGATAATGTATTAAATAAAAAAATGTATCAAGACCAAAAAATACGCCGAATACTGAGGGGGTGTTTTTTGATGTTAAAAATTCTTGAAAAGCCGCGCAAAATTAGTTTTTTTGACCATAAAAAATAGCGTTTTGAGTTTTTGTCATTCAGAAGGAATCTCTATTCTATACGTGTTGCCGCTACGTGTTTTGTCATTCAGAAGAAATTTATATTTTGTGTAATATTTAAACCCACAAAATAGAGATTCCTTCTGAATGACAAAAAAACAAAACTCAATTAACGAGTAAATCTGCTGTCATCGGATAGTGGTCGGAGTAGCGAATGCTGC
>JAYSRS010000716.1:0-7298 GCA_043720935.1 Saprospiraceae bacterium | reverse complement strand
CCCAAGATTTAGGAAATTTTAAAAATTTCCTAAATCTGTATGAACCTAAAAAACTGATTATCAATAACTTACGTGTACCATAAAGCCGATAATTCCGTAAAATAATACAGAATTATCGATTGTCAGATTTACGAAATCTTGCAAATTTCGTAAATCTGACAAAATATGGCGTACATCACAGAAGTACAAAAATACGTCAGTAGTTATGACTTCATTATGCAGAATAGCGATGTTGTTAGCGTGAGCCGTGGGTACATGGACAATCTTAAAAAACGGATGTATTGAGCGGCGGCAAATGTGCTAATATCTGATGGTCACTTTCGACAATATGAAGGTGGATAGTTGGCGCGTCTGTGCTTAAAAACGTGCCGATACTGAGGGGTACTATCTCGTCGCGGTTGCCCAAAAAGATATGGGTTGAAATGCCCGTTTTTATCAATTTTTCCTTGAAAACAGATAGTTTTACTTCAAAATCATTGAGCGATAGCCAGTAGAAAAACAAGCGTTTGCGGCGTTCTGTGTGGCCAATATTTTGAGAAAAAAACCAATGGACGGATTTATGCACTAATTTTTTTTTGTACAGACCTTCAATAATTCTTACAAAAACAGCAGGTTTTTTGAACAAAAATTGAACAAAACGACGAACAAAAACAGGCACAAGCGTTGCCATTTTCAAGCCCTTTGTACCAAAACCATCGGGTGAAAAAAAGAAAATTGTATCAATATTACCCTTCATTGACAACGACAATTTAGCGACAATCCTTGCGCCAAAACTAAATCCCGCCAACGAAAACCGCTCAGCGTTTTCTATTGTTAATATTTGATGTATAATATTTTCAAAATCAATTATTTGCACCATTTTTTGTTGCCAATTAGTCTGCCCATGAAAGGGTAAATCAATGGCAATGAGGGTAAATTTTTTGCCCATTTTTTTCTCTAAATTGCGCCAAATGACAGCATGGTCGCCGAAGCCATGAAAGCAAATAAGCAACCGACTACCCACCCCTAAACGTAGGTAACTAATGGAGGAAAGGCCATAAGTGAATGATAAACGCATGATTATTTTATGTTTAGTAAACAGGTGAAAAATGATTGTAAAATAAATACGGCTGTATGATAGGACTTTTGTTAAAGTTTTTCGTACATCAATTTAAAAATTTACATTTGCAACGCTATTCCGCAATTACCCAATTTTTTTTCCGTAACTAAAATCTTACGTTCCAACAACATGAAGATTTACTATAAACTTTTGATTCCCCTGTTCGTCTGTTTCGCCTTCACCACTAAGGCTCAAATGACGATTGAACGCGATTCTCTATTCGGCAACGAATGGATTGATTATTCAAAAACTTATTTCCGCATTCCAATTGCGGCAGATGGCGTCTATCGCCTCTCAACGGCAAGCCTCACGGCAGCGGGTGTTCCTGCTACAGTGTCAGGTAGTCGCTTCCAAATCTTTCTGCGCGGTCGTGAAATTCCAATTTACACTTCCACAAGTGCTGCCTTTGGCGGGTCGGATTTTATCGAATTTTACGCCCGTAAAAACCGAGGAGAAATGGACTCGCTCATGTACTCAAAAGGTGAGGCCGCGATGCTCAACCCCGAAGCGAGTATGTACAACGATACCATCCACTATTTTCTAACATGGAACGCAACGGGCGTCAATAAACGCTTTTCGGAACAACCGAACATTTTGACGAATTTACCCGCCGCCGAAGCTCAATTTTGGCACGTCGAAAAATTTGTTGGTGCTGAACAAGCCACAAAACCAGAAATGGGTTCTGGCGTTTATTTGCCCGAATTTACAGAAGGCGAAGGCTTAGGGACGTATTATGTCCTCAATCGCACCATTTCGTTGCCCATTAGAGCCAAAGTAGAGGGGCAAGCCGCCCAAGCCAAAATCCGTTGGACAGGTGAATTAGATGGACACAATACGTCAATAAAAATCAACGATGTTGAAGTGAGCCGTGATACGACCTATAATTTTGGCATTCGCAACCGCACCTTTAACATTCCCGCCGACCAATTTGGTTCTACTTTTTCGATTGGTTTGAAAGGAGAATACAATGTTAACGATTACAATTCGGTGGGTTTTGTGAGTTTGCGCTATACCCGTAAGTTTGATTTTGACAATAAAAATAACTTTGAATTTTCAATTGCTGCTTCCGATGCAACCAAATATCTTGAAATCAGCAACTTCAACGCAGGTGGCGTTGCACCGATTTTATACGATTTGACGAACAATTGGCGCATGACAACCACGCTTGATGCAGGCAAAGTGAAGGTCGCTTTACCCCCCTCAGTATCTGACCGCAATTTTATTCTTATTGCGACAAATGCCGCGATTGCAAACGCAACCGTGAAAACACAACCGTTTACCGACTTGCGGATAGACGGCGGCAACTACGTGCTAATTAGCAGCAGCCGTCATATCAACGACGCAAGCAACAACATCAAGCAATACGCTGATTATCGCAGAACGGCGGCGGGCGGTAGTTTCACCCCGACTGTCGTAGATGTCGAGCAATTGTACCATCAATTTGGCTACGGCATTGCACGGCATCCGTTGAGTATTCGGAATTTTACGCAGTATATCAAGCGAAAATGGGCCAATCCACGCTATATTGTTCTAGTTGGCAAGGCGCGTGAGTATCGGGTTGGCAACGCGAAAATCAACATGGATGCTACCGAAAACCGCACTTTCGACGTGCCGACTTGGGGCTATCCCGGCTCCGATGTCTTGTTGGCTAGTACGCGTAAAAATGACGAACCACTTGTTGCCATCGGACGGATAGCGATTACGACGACTTCCGAACTAAATACGTATTTGAACAAGGTAAAGGAGTATGAAAGTATTGAACAAACCGCGCCACAAACGCTTGAAAAACGCGATTGGTTCAAAAATGTGATGCACCTAAGCGGTGGTGGCCCGGGCGAAATCGCATCTATTGCGGCCAATATGAACATGTTTAAAAACATTATCGAAAATAGTAAGTTTGGGGGCTACGTCACGACTTTCGGCAAAAGCAACCTCGACCCCGTTCAAACGACTCAAAATGAACAAATTTTTGACCGCCTCAACAAAGGTGTCTCTTTGGTAACTTTTTACGGTCACTCGTCGGCGTCTATCTTGGATTTTGATATTAATCAACCGAGCAATATGAAAAACAAGGGTAAATATCCTGTTTTTATGGCTTTGGGTTGTTCGGCGGCCAATATTCATCAAAATTTTGCAGGCGTTAGTGAGAACTTTGTGTTATATCCCGACAAAGGAACGAGTGCTTTTATTGGCACAACGGGGAGTTCATTTTTGCATACGCTCAACATTTTTGCAACTGAGTTGTACAACAATATAGGTGAAAAGCACTACGGGGAATCTATTGGAAATGTTGTCAAAAAAACGATTGGTACATACAGCACATCAAATATTGACCAACAATTTCGCTCTGTCCTTCAAGAATTTGTGATTAACGGAGACCCCGCTTTGCGTTACAGCGTTGGGCCGGGTTCGGATTATTTGGTGGATGAAAAAACCGTTCAGTTTAACCCGAATGTGTTGAACGCTCAATTAGATAGTTTTAATGTGTCGGTGGTTATTGCCAATATTGGCGTAGCAAGAGGCGACTCGATGAACGTCTTGTTCCGTCAGCAATTGCCAAATGGTTTGATATATGATTTGAAACAAGTTCGAATGAAGACCCCTCAGTATCGGACGACTTTGAACGTTCGTTTGCCGATGCCGAAAAAAGTCATTACCTCGGGCCTCAACCGCTTGCACATACGCGTGGACGCAGACAATGAAATCGCCGAATTGCCGTCCGCAGGTGCTGAATCGAACAATGAAGCACGGCTTTCGACGGGCGAATTAGGCATTCCTTTCTATATTTTGGACAACAATGCGAAGCCCGTTTACCCTGCCGAATTTGCGATTGTCGGCAAAACACCCGTCGTTTTGAAAGCCTCAACGTCGGATGCTTTGGCCAAATCGCAGAACTACATCATGGAAATTGATACTACAGAACGCTTCAACAGCCCAATAAAACAAAGCACGGTGATTACGCAAAAAGGTGGGGTTTTGAAGTGGATACCGACCATGCCGTGGCGCGACAGTAGCGTTTATTATTGGCGTATTTCCGTTGATAGCACAGCACCTTTGACGGGTTTTGCTTGGGATTCTAGGTCATTTACCTACATAAAAGACAGAGAAGGTTGGGGACAATCGCATTATTTTCAGTTCGCTAAAAATGATTACACGACCCTGCAACTCAATGCAGACGATAGAAAATTCGCTTTTTCGACAAATCTTAAAACGGTCGAATTACGTTATCCTTACCCTGCAGGCGTTTCGCCAACTTTTATCCCACTTTTCTTAGTCAACAATCAAAATTATACGGGGCGAAACTGGGGCATACCTAATGCAGGTATCTACATTACCGTTTTTGACGAAGCAACGGGTAATATTTGGTGGCGTAATCGGCCCGGAACGGAAGCTTTTGGTGTGCCAATGAACTTTATTGTCAATAGTTATCCCTTTTATACCAATGTCGCAACCGAGAAAGTGGGCCGAAAAGGCGTGATAGATTTTTTAAAACTCATTCCAGAGAAAAGTTTTGTGCTGATTTTTACGGTGCAACAATCCGCAACCGAAGATTATAAACCCGAGCTTTGGGCAGCCGATTCAGCTACTTTTGGCACTAATATCTTCAATTTGCTTGAAGCCGAAGGTGCTACCCGCGTACGAGAATTGGCCACAACAGGTTCAAGACCCTATGCTTTTGCTTTTCAAAAAGGAAAAGGCCCCATTGCTGAAAATCGAGGAAACTCGTTCCTTGAAGGTGCGCCCATCAATTACACTATGGCAAATCGGTGGGACAGGGGTACGATGGTGACTAAACCAATTGGCCCAGTTGCGGAGTGGAAAACCTTTGAAATTAGCTACAATGAAGATAAATCGGTAGGTAATACCGACACTCTAAGCTACGATGTTATTGGTATGACAGCACTTGACAACGGTACTGAAACGGTTTTAATGTCCAAAATCCGCACCACTACTCCCCTCAACACCATTGATGCACGGCAATATCCTTACTTGAAATTACGCTACAATACCAAAGATTCGCTTCAACGGACAAGCCCGCAACTTTTGGCTTGGCGGATTTTGTACCGTGGTTTGCCCGATTTGGCCGTCAGTCCGAATTTGGCGTACAGTTTTTCAAAAGATTCTATTCAACAAGGAGAAAAAATCAACGTCAATGTGGCCGTTGAAAACGTGAGTGAAATTGACGCCGATAGTGTCACTGTTCAGTGGACAATGCGGGACCAATTCAACAATGAAACGTCAACGAATAAGAAATTCGCCCCCCTCAGTAAAAACGCTAATTTTAACGTACCGATTACCCTTGATTCAAAGATGTGGACGGGGCGTTACAATTTTGAATTTACGGTCAATCCGCGCAATGCACAACCCGAGTTGAATCTGTTCAACAACTATTTACAAAAGCCATTTATCGTCACGAAGGATAAAAAACGGCCCTTGTTAGATGTACGAATTGACGGCACACGCGTCGTTCCAAACGGCATCGTGTCACCGAAACCGACGATTGAAGTGAGTTTGCTGGACGACAATCCGTATTTGAAGCTCGACGATACGTCTGTTTTAAGCATGACGTTGCAATTTCCGAATGGTCAGAAAAAGAATATTGCCTTCAATGACCCCACGCAATCCGTTAAATTTACACCTGCTTCGGCAGCTAATCAAAACAAGGCAACAGTTGAGTTTAAGCCCATTTTTACGCAAGATGGTACGTATCAATTAAGTGTAAAAGGAAAAGACAAATCGGAGAATACGGCGGGAGATGTGGACTATTCAGTTAGTTTTCAAGTCATTACAAAATCATCCATTTCTAATGTATTGAATTATCCGAACCCGTTTTCTACCCGAACGCAATTTGTTTACACGCTCACGGGTGAAGCACCCCCTCAGTATTTCCGCATTCAAATCATGACGATTGCGGGGAAAGTTGTCCGCGAAATTACACAAGATGAAATCGGCTCTCTCAAAATCGGTACGCATAAAACCGACTACGCATGGGACGGGCGCGATGAATACGGCAATCAACTCGCAAACGGCGTTTACCTCTACCGCATCACGGCGAAGGGCAGCGACGGCAAAGCGTTTGAAGGATTTGAAGGCGACACGGGCAACACGAATGAAATGTTCAAAAAAGGCATCGGTAAACTCGTTATTTTACGTTAACATAATCGCTTTTTCTTAATACAAAATGCCACTTTCATCCTGTGAGAGTGGCATTTTTTTAAATCATAACTAACAACAAGATGAACAAGTCCAAACTCTTTCCAATTCTCCTTTTTGCTTACGTTTTAAGCCTTGCTTTTCAAGATTTTATGCGCTTTTCGGTGACTTTCAGAAAAGTGCAACTACCTGAAATTTTATTTCTATGTCTCGTGGCTACCTTTCCCTTAAATTATTTCAAAAACTACCGTTTTGATAAATTCGACCGTATTTTAATAGGAATTTTAGGCGTTTATTGGTTAACTAATGTATTGTCATCGGTTCTAAGTGGAGAAAACCCAGCCATTTTTGAGTCCGCAGGACGCCTTTATTTGCTCATTTTGTTCGGTATGGCCACCCTTTATTTTGCCCAATTACCAACAGAAGAACTACGTCATCAGGTTGCAAGAGTCAGTTTGGTGCTTGGTGTTTTGCTCGCATTAACGAGTCTCGCAGGCTTAGTAGCACAACTAAGCGGTTATTCTAATATGTTAGTCGGTATCTCGGAAGATTACCCCTATTTGGGAACGGTTTATCGGCTTCAAGGCTTTACACACACACCTGCAATGTTGGTTTCTTTACTCATTTTTACGGGAATCTTTACTTTTACTGAGGGGGAGCAAAATTTCAATCTCCGCACACTCATTCTCGCCTTAACTGCAATGGTGATTGTTGCCTTTCTAACTTTTTCACGTTCTGCAACGTTTCTTATTTGGGGCGTGCTTGTAATGGCTATTGTCAAAAAATGGGGTTTTTCCCAGAAAATATTTTGTATCTCAGTTATACTCTTAGCTCTATTTATGACGATAGCAACACATACGATTGTTACACCAAAAACAAACCCTGATTTACCCGTGCTGCTTAACTCTTCTTTTACATCGAATAAAGTCTTATTTGAACAAAAAGATTTGGTACTGATTTAAAATGTATGCTCTAGTTTTTTCAAAAAAATAGGGTGTTTTTCCAACAAAAAAGGGCAAATTCACATTGAATTAGTATGTGCGAA
>JAYSRS010000715.1:0-2594 GCA_043720935.1 Saprospiraceae bacterium | reverse complement strand
AAGCACCTATACATCGTAATGGCGCAATTATTTGAAGTACAATTAGAATAAAAAATATGTCAAAGAACGTATTTATCTTACATTAGAAATTGCTGCTTGGAGGGTTTTAAACCCTCCAAGAGTTTGATAATCAACGCGTTACAACATGCCAATTTATATTTGGCCAACTACCCGATAGTTCCCTTAAATTATGCCGTATAAAGATAATTTTTCAAAATATCGACAAAATTATCTGTGTCGTGCGGCTCGCCGAGTGCGCGAAATTTCCATGTATCATTGTGGCGATAGGCTTCTGCAAACACCAAAGAATGCTTATTGCTAAACGTAGCGTCGCCCGACAGACTGTATTTTGCGATTTCTTTACCACGTCCGTCAACAGCTCTGATAAACGCGTTGTCAATCATGCCGAAATTTTGACCTTTTTGGCGACCGCCATAAATAGTCACGAGGAAAATAATGCGGTGATACCGTTGGTCAAGCGTATTCAAACGCACGATAACTTGCTCATCATCGCCGTCACCCGCGCCCGTACGGTTGTCGCCCGTGAGCCAAATTTGTCCCGACGGATGGCGCAAATGATTAAAAAAGATGACATCGCCGCCTTGCAAACCCATTTCTTGGCCATTTTGCATTTTGATGGTTTGTCCTAAATTAGCAATTTTTCCGTTGCTATCCAACAAAAAGGCCATAGCGTCGAGGTCATAGTCTTCTTCTTTTTTACCGAAAAGACTGCCGAATAAGCCGCCGCCGCTTTTTTTACGCACATCCCAACCTAAACCGATTGTGACTTGCGAAAGGTCGAAATCTGCTGCGGCACCGCCACTAGCACTACTGTTTTTCCGTAGGTCAATTGTTTGACCTTTTTGTAAGTTAATTGCCATGTTAATTGATTTTTTTTATGATGTTATTTAATGACGCTCCCCGAATAATATTTGTTGACGAAATAAGACAAGTCTTGCCGATAGCCGACGCCCGATGCTTCAAATCGCCATTTACCTTCGCGGCGATACAAACGTCCAAATTCTACGGACGTTTCAACCGAAAAATCTTCGCCCAATTCATATTTGGCGATTTCTTGGCCCGTCCCATTGTCAACAATGCGAATATAAGAATTGCGGACTTGACCGAAATTTTGGCGACGATTGTCGGCGTCGTGAATCGTTACAACGAAGATAATCTCTTGAATATCAGCCGCTACACAGTCGAGATTGACGGCAATACTTTCGTCATCGCCTTCGGCACTGTTGCCGCCTGTCGGGTCGTCGCCCGAGTGATGCAGTGCGCCGTCGGGCGAATCTACATTGTTATAAAAGATAAAATACTCCTCTTTCGGCAATTGACGTTGGGCATTTATGCAAAAACCCGAAGCATCGAGGTCAAAATCGAAGCCTGTCCCTTCGTTCGGATTCCAACCCAAGCCGACGCTGATATTCGATAAACCGACCTCAATTTTCTGCCCTTTGGTAAGATTGATAGCCATAATTTTAAACTTAAATTGTCTTTAAAATGATGAATTTACGACGTTTTAAAAAATATGTAGCAATTAATATTACTGTACAAATTCAAAATGACCCACAGATTGGACAGATACGACAGATTTTACACTGATTTTTTTAGACGTACACGATAAAAATCAGTGTAAATCAGCCTAATCTGCCCAATCTGCCCAATCTGTGGCCCATGTCGTGCAAAATGTACAGTAGTATTGTAGCAATTACTTAAGAACTGATCCAGAATAGTATTTAGCGACAAAAAACGCCAAATCTTCACGGTAGCCAATACCTGATGCCTCGAATTTCCATTGCCCGCCGCGCCGATACAAACGGCCAAATTCAACAGAGGTTTCGACCGAAAAATCTTCATCGAGTTCATATTTAGCAATCTCTTGCCCATTAGAATTATCCACAATACGAATGTAGGAATTACGCACTTGACCAAAGTTTTGACGGCGTTCAGCAGCCTCGTGAATCGTGACGACAAAGACAATTTCTTGAACATCGGCGTTCACTTTGCCTAAGTTAACAACGATAATTTCATCGTCACCTGTTGCGCTGTTGCCGCCCGTCGGGTCGTCGCCAGAATGGTGCAATCCGCCATCGGGCGAATCGGGATTGCCGTAAAAAATGAAATAACTTTCGCTTGCAATCTGCCGCGCCGCGTTAATCATGAAGGCGGAAGCGTCGAGGTCGCAGCTTTGTCCCGTTCCCTCACTAGGATTCCAACCTAGTCCGACGTTGATACTTGATAAGCCGACGTCGATTTTTTGACCTTTTTGTAGGTTAATAGCCATTATTAATTTTGATTTTTTTATGAAACGCAAAACTATTGCTTTTTTCAATTCGCACAATAATTTTACACATATTTATTTATTTTATCATTAAAAACAAATTATGTCCTTTGATTTTAATTACTTACTTTCTCCACGGATTACACAGATTTCAGTAATTTCCGCTTTGGCTTTTTCACGGCGGCGTAGCTGCCAAATCTCAGTAATATTTAGACTAATAACCATTTTCTTAAGCGGTGTAACCGCTAAACAGTCGGTTTTGCGGTTACACCGCAGGGAAAATCGGCCTCGCATGGTTAACATTACC
>JAYSRS010000714.1:0-7312 GCA_043720935.1 Saprospiraceae bacterium | reverse complement strand
AAGCTGCCTCCGATAGATTTTCTCCACGCACGCCTTTTTCGCGCAGCGAAAAACAGTGTGTATGAAAATACGCTTTTATTTATTTCGCATTCCTAAATCATTTTTTATCGCTAATTTTTATCCGCATCCACCTGTTCAATATCGTACACCACCGAACGGAGAAAGTCCACCAAAGCCTGTTTTTTGGCGGCATCACCCACAATTTTTTGGAAGCCTTCTTCTTGCATGAGCTGTTTGAGTCGGTCAACGACGGTCAATTGCTCTTTCAAACTTTGCAAAGCGGGAACGTTTTGAATGACTGATTCAGGTTCAAAATCTTTCATGCTGCCGTAGCGCACGGTTGTTGGTTCGCCGCCGCCCAAATCCACATCTACTTTCACATTTGAGGCTTTGGTGTCGGGGTCTTTGAAATGCTTAAACATGGACTCAATTGAGAACGTACTGGGCCCAGAAATCACCATTTCGTCGGGGTCAGTCGGGCAGTTTTCCTCCAAAGGGAGAACGAGAATTGTGCGGTCGGTGGGCAAAAAAGTCATCCCGACTTTTGCCATAATCCCGTCTTGGGCTTGTGCGCCAATATTGTCTTTTTGTATAGCCATAAATGATAAGTTTTTATAAATTAACAGATTTTAGACACAGGGGTTTCCGTCACTTTGAACGACCAAATGCGCCAAGTTTTCCTAACATAGTTGTTTAAAATAGAATTAAAGTAGCGTTTTTTTGATGGTATTATCTAGTAAACATGCCCTGCGGTGGAATATATGCAGCGACCAAACACGGTAATTGACTTGTTATCAAAATCTGCGGTACGAGCGTTCCCTCGGGATATTCTGTACCTTTGATATGTTTTTTTTTGGCAATGACTTTCACCAATTTTCCATCGGCAAATGTCTTATGATACATTTGTTTCATCCCTTGAATGTCAATGCCTTTGTACAAGGTTTTGAATTTATCGACATCATAGACCATTTTGTTATTGTCGTAGCGCACAAATTTGTCGGTCGAATCGAGCGTAATACCCGCCATTTCAAACTCATTAACGCTTGGCACGCGGAGCGCGTAGGCGATGTAAATGCCCTCTTTCATCCGCCATTGCGGTAAACCTAGGCGACGGGCGATTTCGCCGATATTTTGACCAATAATGTAGCCTTCATACGTGAAACAGCCGTCAAATTGATAATAATTTCCAACAGTTAGTTCATTTAACATGATATTTTTTTTAATTTTTTTATGGGTGATAAAAATGGTAACAAAACATACAAAAACATATTTTATACTGCCGACATTACAAGCTACTCACTTCCCAATCAAATTGCGTATTTTCGCTATTCCAATCTACTTTAACCATCGCGCCTTTCGGCACGTCACCGCCAATAATTTTATCAGAAAGCGGCGTCGCAATGCGGTCTTCAATCGTATCTTTCAAAGGCCGTGCGCCATAAACGGGCGAAAAACCAGAGTTGACGAGTTCTTTTTTAGCCGCTTCTGTCCACTCGAGCGTGATGTTTTGTTGTGCCAACAACTTGGCAAAATTGTTCAAATGAATGTCCAAAATTGTCAAAGCCCCCCCCTCAGTAATCGGGGCAAAAGGAATCAATGTCATGCCGCGCCCAAGAAATTCAGGGCGAAAAGCCTTTGCACCGTTCGGCATTTTGGTTTCCGACATCCTCGTGCGGAGTTCGTCGCGTTGCGGAATTTCGCCTTTATTGAATTGGTCAACAATCCATTGACTGCCGATATTTGACGTAAAAATCACAACAGCTTTTGAAAAATCGCCTTTTTTACCCTGTTTATCGCTCAACGTGCCTTCATCCAAAATCTGCAAAAAAATGTCGTAAACACTCGGATGCGCCTTTTCAATTTCATCAAACAACACGACCGAATAAGGCCGTTGCCGAATTTTATTGACCAACAAACCGCCTTCTTTGTAGCCGATATAGCCAGGCGGCGAGCCGTACAAAAGGGCGACAGAATGTTCTTCTTTAAATTCAGACATATCAAAACGAATCAATGAGTTGGCATCGTTGAACAACATGGCGGCAATCGCTTTCGTCAATTCCGTTTTGCCCGTTCCAGTTGGGCCGAGGAAGAAAAAAGCGGCGGCAGGTTTATTCGCCTCGCGCAATCCCGCCCGCGAACGGCGCAAGGCTTCGGCAACGGTTTTCAAGGCGTGCGGCTGACCGACCACGCGGCGTTCCAAAAGGGATTCCATTTGCAGCAATTGCCGTTGTTCTTCGGCTTGAATTTTCCCCATCGGAATGCCTGTCAAATAGGCAATGGTGGCGGCAATGTCTTCGGGCGTTGCGGTTGTTTGCGGCTCAATTGTCCACGATTTGAGTTGTGCCAATTTCTTTTCAAACACTTCGGCGGCTGAACCCGTATAATTTTCTTCTAATTTTTGAATCAATAAATGCGACAACCGATTCGGCAATGCCTCCGACAACCGCTTTAAATCGGCGTCATACTGAGGGGGTGCTGTTTCTACCAAAGGCTGCACTTTTTCTAACCATTCTGCTTCAATTTCGGCGATTTCACGGGCATTTGTATCGTTCATCACCTTCACAGAGGCCATTGTAATGTCCATCACTTCAAGCGCAGACGTTGGCAAACGCTTGTCACCAAGATATTTTTTGGCCAATTGAACAGACAAGGGCATAGCAGCTTCGGCGAGTTTGACTTGATGAAAATCCTCATATCTGGCCATCAAACCGCGCAACATATCAACGGCGACGGCTTCCGTCGGCTCGTCAACGCGCAAAACCGTAAAACGGCGTTTAAATGCGGGGTCACTTTCAAAAAATTCTCGATATTCCGCTTCGGTTGTCGCGCCGATAACGGTCAATTCTCCCCGCGCCAATTCAGGTTTTAAGAGATTCACCGCGCCCGTTCCGACCGAGCCGTTTGGGTCGAGTAAGGTGTGAATTTCGTCAATAAACAAAATGGCATTACCCAAACTTTTAATGTTTAAAATGGTGTCTTTCAACCGTGATTCCACTTCGCCCTTGAACGCCCCCGCGACGAGGCGACCGTTAACATCCAATTCAAAAATGCCCGCATTTTTCAATCTTTCGGGTACTTTTCCCGCCAAAATCTGCAATGCCAAGCCGCCGACAACGGCAGTTTTCCCAACGCCCGGTTCACCCACCAAAAGTACATTTGGCGACAACCGTTTGCCGAGAATTTCAATCAATTGTTTGAGTTCTTTATCGCGCCCGACGACGGGGTCAATTTTGCCTTGTCGCGCCCGTCCTGTGAGGTCTTCGCAATATTTTTCCAAAGCATGGGCGTTCGGTTTTTCGGTTGCCGACGTACGTTCTGACGCGCCGTTTTGACCTTTATTGGAACTGTTACTGAGTTCGCCGCCCATGGCCTCGAATAGCGCATTTTGCTTGTTGCGTCCTTCTTGCACTTCGCTAAGGGTCAACGGAAAACGCTTCAATTGGTCAGCCGTAAAGCCGATTTCAGGCGTACACAAGGCTTCTAACACAATAATTGGTGATACTGTCGGCTCAAATCGTTGCGTCCGCAAGCGAAAAGCCTCTTGCAAAACGGCTTGTGCTTTGTCGTCTGCCGTCGGCGATTCGACGGAACGGGCCGATTTTGGCGCATTCTCAATCCGCAAATCCGCCCACGACCGCAAGCGAAACACGTCTTTACCGATTTGCTGCAAAAACGGTTGTACCCCCACGTCTTCATGCAGCAATCCCCACAATAAATGTCCTGCCGAGAACTGCGCTTGGTGGTGTTCTCGGGCTTTCGCTTGCGCGGTCGAAATGGCGGTTTCGACGGCGATACTGAGGGGTATGTTGAGGGTTGCTGTCATGATGTGGATTTAATCAAGGCACTACTAAATTATTGTCTTAATACTTTTGAAATATTTTTCTTCTTCGTCTTCAAAAATCTCTTTTCCTCCGAGCATATAAGCTCTTAGTAAATATTCTTGACTTTTATCAAGTTGTTTTTCTTCAAATAAATTTTGTCCAAGCCTAAGATTGATATAAGGATTGTCAACACCATTTGGGCATTTATAAGCATCATAAAAAGAGTTCAAGGAGGTTTTAAAGTCGTTTATAAAAAAATAGCAATCACCTAATGCCGCATAAACCCAGGTACTTTCTTCATAAAGCATTTTAGGTTCGGGAATAAGCTCTAATGCGTTATTGAACTGCACAATAGCGTTTTCATACATTTCTTCTGCTAGCAGTTCATCGCCTGTTTCTGCATATCTATCTATCTGCCTTTTTAATTTACGGTCCATAATTTTTGATAATTAATTTTTAAACTTATAAAATAACGTGTAAATAATAAGTTGGTAAAGCCTGATACAAAGTGTAGAAAAATTAAACCACATTGTTATTTATTAAGGTGATAAATATCTTTGACCTAAACCTGCACCTTCACTTCTATTTAATGAAAAATGATCTAATACATAATTTTTCGATCTTAACATCCAGTCTCGAACTTGCTCAGATCTTGGTCCAAATCGCCGCCCTGTTCGATTCCAGTAAGTAACGGCATCGTATCTATGTGCCATATCGGCATTCCTTATGTTATACCATTGTTTATTCGAAGCTCTAAATTGCATACGCTTCCCATAACCCCTAATAAGCCCTTCAGATCTCATTCGTGCAATTACCTCCCGCCCTGTACGAGAGGATTTACCTGGCGTTCTGCCTAAGTATTTATGTCTTTTAGATACTCTCTTTTTCTTTCCTTTTTGACCTTTAGCGGTTAATGCACCTGGTGAAATTGTTGCCATTTATAATTTATTTAGGGATTCCTAATAATAGAGATGTCGGTGAAACAAGACCTTTGGGTTTACTAGAACTCGCTTTACCTTCTATCTCGGGTGCTGGTTGCCCAACATCGCTACATGTATAAGCAGGTACGCCTGAAAAAGAACAGGGCTGCCAATCTGAAAAAACAGTCAATCTTCCCATCTGAATTTGACCTTCATTAGCTGGAGGTTTTTGAAACGGTCCGCCCATTGGAATATGTGGTATGCCATTTTTAACCTTTGTTCCTGCATTGGCTCTTGGAATGCCCCCAACTAAAATAGATGCACCTATAATCGGCACAAACGTAATTTCGTCAAACACAATCCCTATAAACGGATGCGGCAACGGCGTAGGCACTGGACCTCCAGGTGTTGGAATCATAATAATGTGCGTATCCACACCCATGATTATATCAAATTGCTTTGCAACAAACATCTTCTTTATTTTTAAAGATTAAATCAAATCCTCAAATTGCTTCTCCCATCCTTTCCCCAACAATTCATTCATTTTTTCAAATATCTTATAATATTCTGCTTTCATCACGGCTTCTTTACAAATCGTCAACATCGCTTGACCGACGAAACCGAGTGTTGTGCCTTGGCGGGCTTCGGCATCGAGTTTTTCTCCGATGGTGACGGCTTTGGCATACCATTTTAAAGCCTCTTGCGGTCTTTTCAAGCGTTCAAAGCAATAGCCACACATCCGCAAGGCTTCAAGGCGATGTAAAACCAAGATACCACCATTGAGCCAATCTGCTTTTTCGGGGTTGCCTTTGGCTGCAATCATCGTGTTGAGTTGCGTTTCTGCTTGCTGATATTGCGCTAAAGCCTTGTTATACTGAGGGGTCGGTGCAGCGATATAAGCCGCTGCTTTGAAAAACATTATTTGTACGCCCAATTGCTGAAATAAATTGCCGCCCGGCAAATCCACTTTCAAATCTGGAAACTCTTTGACCAAAGGCTTGTTTTCGGCTGCTTTTGCAATGCGCGATGCTTCGTCAAAAGTTTGCATTGCTGTATTGAGCTGTCCTGCGGTGGCAAAACCTGTGGCCGCTACGGATAAAACAGCGACTTCGAGATGCGGAAAATCAATTAATCGCGCTAAATTCAAGGCGGTTGCCGCTCTTTCGCGGATAGCCGCCACGTCTTTTGTGGCAATGGTTTGAGTTAATTCAAAGAACGCTTTTCTGAAATGTGTGCAATTATCCTCTTGGTCGCCAAACTCATTCATCAATTCTCGAATCGCATCGTTCATTTTAAGGTCGGGGCGAATCGTGAGCATCTTCTCTTTATGTTGCTGCACGATTTTGTCCAACGATTCATACCCCTCAGTATCACAGACCATGAGGCGGATTTTATTAGGCAAATTGAGTTCAGTAGCATCTGCCCACCATTTTGTCCAAGCTGCTGTGTTCGTGATTTGAGAAGGGGATAAAAACGCGACGACAAAATCCTCTTCCTCATCTAAGTCCAAGCTATCGGCAAAGCGAAAGAAGTTTCTTAGAAAACCAAGAGCCGTGTTTTTATCATCGTCCGTATGCTCGGATTGCCAATCAATATCAATGCCTTCCTCTAATAAGGCAATCCTATCGTCTTCAATTATATATGTGAGTTCCTCAGATAAGGTTTTGCTGTAAGTTTGTAGATTAGAGAAAGGTGTCTCGAAACGTATAAAAATATCAGGTGTCTTGCTTGTTTCATGTGAATTACATTGATAAAAAGTATCAATCATACTCAACTCATCTTGCTTCACATGCCACCGACAGAGCCTTGCATCAGGCACGTTGCGGAACTTATCCCAAAGGGTTTGTATATGTTCTACTCGACGGGTTATCGCGTTAGTCATTTTTTTTGGATATAAATTAAGTTAACAAGTTTTTCAAAGCAATTAAATACTTAATACGTTTACAAAGTTAATAGATGATTTTGTATTTTCTCAAGTTTTCCATTTTTTTTTATATAAAAATTGTTTAGCACTTGTAATTTAGCTCTCAATTTGAGCATCTGACAAAATTTACACGTCGTTAGCAACTTGTTATGTACACCTCAAACCTCCTTTTTATCCTTGTTATTCATCATTCAAGTTGTACAAGTCATAAGTATGACCGTTATCAATGCCGCAGACAAGCGGCTGTCTTTTGCTCAATTTACTGGTCTTTTACCATCCCTTTTGTCGTCAGATTTTGCGGTTTTTAGGGTCGTAATGCGCTTGTTTCTGTCGGTTATGCGTCCTACTGAATCCATAATTTGAGACAATGTCCTGTTTTGTGCGTAGTCAAATTGTTTCCCAGCTAACATTTTTTTTGAGTTATTAATTTTTTATATTGACGTAACAAGTATATAGTAATGAGTTGGTTAGGTTAAATATTAACGTGTGCTTTGAAAAGTGAACCGTATCTTAAGACATACAAATAAATAAAACCCCGATTTCTCTTTGGAATGCGAAATAAATAAAAGCGTATTTTCATACACACTGTTTTTCGCTGCGCGAAAAAGGCGTGCGTAGAGAAAATCTATCGGAGGCAGCTTGTTTTT
>JAYSRS010000713.1:0-7316 GCA_043720935.1 Saprospiraceae bacterium | reverse complement strand
CTTGAAGGGCGTCTTTCGAGCGTAGCGAGAAACAGCCCGTGAAATACGCTTTTATTTATTTCACATTCCTAATCGGCTTATTTTGACCGATAATGAAGCCGAGAGTGTTGTTTGTATTGAATTCGAGAATGGCGAAATTGTATTTGAAAAAAATATATTACCCGAGTGGGTAAATGATGTATTAGCTGAGGATAAGAATGATAAAATCAATTTTACCAATATTGAAGATGTCCGAGAGAAATATCGTCGAATGAAAAAAGACTTGTAACGTATTTGGTCGTTCAAGATTGATTTATAGGATAGTTTTGAACAATTAAAAAGCCTTGCAACCCAATTTGCAAGGCTTTTTTTATTTCTCCAAAAATAAAATTAGGAAAAACACACCCCCTCAGTATCTTACCCTCAAAATCGGCTATTTCGCCAAATTAAAGCTAAACAACATCATGGAAGGTCAACCGCACAACCCGCTTTGGTACAAAGATGCCATTATTTATTTTCTGAATGTCAAATCCTTTTTCGATGCCAACAATGATGGCTCGGGCGACTTCGCGGGATTGATGGAAAAACTTGATTATCTCGAAGATTTGGGCGTAAACTGCTTGTCTTTGATGCCTTTTTTCGATTCGCCGTTCAAGGACGACGGCTATGACATTGCCGATTATCGGAAAATTCACCCCGATTTTGGCACGATGGAACAGTTCCAAAAACTGTTGGATGAAGCCCACAAACGCGGGATGCGCGTGGTTTTTGACTTGATTTTAAACCATACTTCGACGCGGCATGAGTGGTTTCAACGCGCCCGAAAAAGCGACCCCCTCAGTACCGAGCGCAATTTTTACATCTGGTCGGACGACCCCGAAAAATTTAGCGAAGCCGAAATTCTGTTCAAGGATTACGAAGCCTCAAATTGGACGTGGGACAATGAGGCAAAAGCCTATTATTTCCACCGATTTTTCGCGCATCAAGCCGATTTAAACTTCGATAATGACGCCGTTCGAGAGGAACTGCGCCTAACAATTGATTTTTGGTTTGGCATGGGCGTTGACGGCGTTGTCCTGCGTTCTGTCTCGTATTTGTACAAAAGAGAAGGAACAAATTGCGAAAATCTGCCTGAAACACACCAATTTTTGAAGCGTTTGCGCCGCTACATGAACGAAACCTATCCCGATAAAATCTTAATTGCCGATACAAATCAATGGCCCGAAGATGCGGCAAGTTATTTCGGCGACGGCGACGAATGCCACATGAATTATCATTTTCCGTTGATGCCGCGTTTGTACATGGCCTTGCAAACGGAGGATTCTTACCCGATTGTCGATATTATGGAGCAAACGCCGCCCGTCACGGAGGCGTCGCAATGGGCCTTGTTTCTGCGAAATCACGACGATTTAACCTTATCTATGGTGACGGAAGAAGAGCGCGATTATATGTACAAAATGTTCGCACAAGACCACGGGGCAAGGGTAAATCAAGGAATTAGACGCCGTTTGGCCCCGCTTTTGGGCAATGACAGGCGTAAAATTGAGTTGTTAAATTCTCTACTATTTTCCCTGCCGGGAACGCCTGTGATTTATTACGGCGACGAAATTGGCATGGGCGACAATATTTATCTCGGCGATAGAAACGGCATCCGAACGCCGATGCAGTGGAATGCCGACCGAAATGCGGGTTTTTCAAGCGCAAATCCGCAAAAATTGTTCTTGCCCGTCATCCGTGACCCTGCGTATCGCTACGAATCGGTCAATGTGGAGGTGCAATCCAAAAACACGGCGTCGCTGTTGTGGTGGATGAAAAATATTATTGCGATGCGGAAACGGCTTCGGGCATTGAGTCATGGCGATGTGCGATTTTTGGATTCTGGAAATGGTAAAGTGTTGTCATTCGTTCGGAGTTACAATGGGGAATCTGTCTTGGTTGTGGCCAATTTGTCGAAATATTCGCAAGCGGCACAACTCAAATTGAAGCAGTTTGCGGGAACGCAACCCGTCGAGATTTTTAGTCAAAACAAGTTTTTTGAAATCACGGAACAGCCTTACGGCGTAACGCTTGCCCCGTATTCGTATTATTGGTTTTTGTTAGAAGAAAATGACGAATATGTTGAAAAACCCGTCGTGCGAGAGATTTTGCAGAACATCGAAAGCGAAGTAGAATGGGAGCAGTTTTTTGACCATTATTCATCAAAACGCAAGTTTTTGAAACAAGCGTTGCCGAATTATATGAAGGCGTGTCGGTGGTTTTCGGGAAAGAGTAGGAGCGTGGTATCTATTGAAATTGACCGTTATCCTGCGATTACGACTAGCCCCCCGACCCCCGAAGGGGGAGGCATGACGACCACGCCCGAACCTTCTCGTGACGTCACGAACGGCGTCATGTCTCCCCCTTTGGGGGCTGGGGGGCTTGTGTTTTTCTGTCAGATAGACTTGCGTTACACCGATGGTTTGCCCGAAACATATTCATTGCCAATTGCATTCGTAAGTGATGCTGTGTCAATTGTTCAATACATCAAAGACAAGCCTACGGCAGTGATTTGTTATTTCAAAACGCCGACCAAAGAAGGCATTTTGGTAGATGCTTTGTTTGAAGAAAATTTCCGTTCGCAGATTTTTATGAACATTAAAAATGACGTTACCGTGCCGACTACTGAGGGGGTGCTGCGTTTTGAATCGGGCAGCGTTTTGCACGAAACACCTTTGACGCACTTGGAATCGGACATTCTGAAAGCCGAACAATCGAATACATCGGTGATTTATAACGACCAATTTTTCTTTAAAATCTATCGAAAACTCGACACCGACATCAATCCCGACTTGGAACTCGTGCGGTTTTTGTCGGAAAAAACGAATTTCAAAAACGCGCCACAATACGGCGGCGGCATTGAATTTTATGATACAAATTCTAAAACCATCATCATTTTGGGCTTGTTGCAAAACAAAATTCCGAATCAAGGCGAGGCATGGACTTCGACGTTGAGTGCCTTGACGACTTACTACGAAAAAGTGATGGAAAAGGCCGAAAAGACCGAAATTCCACCCGCTTTGGTCAGAAAACCACGGATGTATTTCGAGGATGTTCCCTTGAAAGTGCAAAAACTCATTGGTGCTGTCACTTACGAACGGGTCACTTTGTTGGCACGACGGACGGCGGAAATGCACTTAGGTTTGAGTTTGGAAGCGGATAACGAAGACTTCAAAGCGGAGCGTTTTACGCAAAATTATCAACGGTCAATTTACTCGGGACACCGCAAACTCTTGACCGAAAAATTCAATGCGTTGGAACAGCGTTTGCCAAAATTGCCCGAACATATTCGCCTTGAAGCCGAACAGATTTTGGCATTGCACGACGATATTATGGCCGCTTTTGCAGAAATTTATGCCGAAAAAATTGAAGCCTCAAAAACGCGTATTCACGGCGATTATCACTTAGGACAAGTGCTTTTCAACGGAAAAGACTACTATATCATTGATTTTGAAGGCGAACCGATGCACTCGATTTCGGAACGGCGACTGAAAAAAACGCCGTTTAAAGACGTGGCGGGCATGATGCGGTCGTTTCATTACGCCGCTTACGGGCAGTTGGCGTTGAACCAAAATTATCGGAAAGAAGACCTCCCATTTTTGGAAGAATGGGCACTGCAATGGTATCATTATGTCAGTCAATTCTACTTGACCGCGTACTTAGACCGTTGCGGCGACGCCAATTTTATGCCGCCTGACGAAGCAAGCAAACAGACGTTGCTACGTACCTATATGCTCGAAAAAGCGATTTACGAAGTTGGCTACGAAATGAATGCCCGTCCCGATTGGTTGCGTGTGCCGATTCGCGGGGTGCTGTATGTGATGAATGAGTATTTGAGTGGGAAAAAATAGGCCCCTCAGTATTTTCACTAAAAAGCCCTGCAAAACACACGTTTTGCAGGGCTTTTTAGTGAAAATATTAGGCATCACCATCGTCATTTGGCAGAAAGATAACTTTTCGCTTTTTTTGCGAAAAAAGCACATCAAAGCGGTCGAAAACATCAAGCCGTCCTAAAAGAGCTTCCTCGCCTGCTTGCTCATCTTGTCCCCAAATTATTTTAATCGTTAAAGCGATGCCATTAATATTGACGTGCATTTGACGATAGACAAACAAAATAACACTTCCTACACTTCTAGCTTCAAAAACAAGGTCGTCTTCGGAGCGTACTAAACCCAAGCGTTCTCCCATTTTTTTAGGAATAAACGTAATATCAGCACCTGTGTCAACAATCATTTCGATGGCTATCTCCGTCCCATTTTTCAAAATAAAATTAACCTCATGTGTAGGTGTCCACTCGCCCGTCATGAGGCTTCTAATTTTCAGAAGTCGTAAACGTATCATATTAAAATGATGCGGCACGAGGAACATTCCTAACGCGTTGGCATAATCGGCATTGTTTTTTTTCAAAAATGCTTGGGCTATCATCATGTCCTCGTGGACAAAAAATATGTCGGTGTCATTATGAATGACAAATTGCCCTTCATAAAGCGATGGATTTTTACGGATGACATCCGTCCAATATTCTTTTTTCTTTTCTGCTACCATTCTTTATTATTTTTCACAAAATAATTGTTTTAAATGAGAAATTACTTCGTTTGGGATAAAAAATAAGCGATTTTTCGAGTTTAGAGGCCAGTAGGTACTCAAAACTTGAAAAATACTGAGGGGTACTAAAATCAAGCAACCGACCCCGCAATCGTCAAATCGTAGGGATGCACCAACTGATTAGAGACTAAAAAGTCTAACAATTCCAACAAATCGCGCTCAAAAGCGGGGGGCATATCCTTTTTTTCGGAGAAAAAAGACGCCAAATTGCTGCCCGCTTTGTAGTCGCTAAGTGAGACTTTCTGACCCGTTTCGCGGTGCTTTAAACCGACTGTCCACAGCGTTTTGTAGCCGTCTTCATCAAAAGATTGTGGATAAAAACCGATACAAATCAAGCGGTACAAAAGGAACGCCGAAGAAATGACTTCGTAAAAAGACAAATGGTGGGCACGCTCTTTAATGCTTTTTGGCCAATCATCTAGGAATAAAAAGCGATTGATGCGCTTATCGAAACGCAAAATCATATTGATATTGCCGTGCATATTAGTCGCCCTTTTCTGCACTTCCCATTTTTCCACCACTTGGTCTTGCCAAATTTGGTTAGGTGCGCGCTCCTGTGCGTAGGTCGGTTGGAAGTGGTAGTTTCTTTTTTCCATTGTATGCGAAGTTTTTAGAAGTGAAATAGCTTACCGATTGTCGTTTTTACAGAACAATTCGGGTTTGCAAAATAAGGGTAAAAATAACAGAAAGGCTTGAAAAATGTAGAAAAAGAAGGCAATTATGTGCTAAAATCGTTAAATCAAACAAAATAAATGTCAACCTCTTACTCATTTAGCTTGACAATTAGTCAAGCAATCCTAACGCTTTAAAATGGTCTATTCTACTATGTGGGAAAGAAGGTAATCCTGTATCCATTTGAAATTTAATAAATGCTTTAATCGTTTTTTTATCCCAAGTGTTTTTTATCTTTACAATATAATAGCCTTTGCGTTTTAAAGCCGCTTGGATATCGGCGATTGTAACAAATTGGGTTCGCTCCAACTCTGTCATTTTTAACCATTGTTCATACGAAAAAACGTATTTATGCCCGTCTCTGACAAGATAATGGGGTCTATTTCTAGGAAGTGTATCTTTTTGATTAGCAACGCTTTGAGCCATTAATGCCATTGGAAAAGACAATAAGCTGACAATAAGGTATTTCATATTTTTTAAACATTTAAAAGTGATGCTCAAAGATAAAAATAAGTTTTAGATAGACCCCTCAGTATAAAACGCAAACAGCCTTGAAAACTGACGTTTTCAAGGCTGTTTGACGTTTTATACTGAGGAGACCTAAACTTAGAATTGAATCTTACCCATACTCGTAGCCTTGCCAATTTCCACTTTTACGTTGTCCACAAATTTTGTCGCGCACGGCGATTCACCGACTGCGGATACACGATATGTCCCCGTATTGAGTCCTTGCAAAACAAAACTACCGACCGAAGACGGAAAAGAAGCCGTCAAAGTGTCCACGCCTTGAATGGCGTAAACGACCGTTTTGCACGTTGCACCCGCTACTTCGCCGCGAATACTGCCATTTTCGGCATCTGTAAACAAGCGCAAAACGGGTTTCATTTTGTACTCTGAGCCTTTTTTGATTTCCTTGACTGATTTGGCCGCATCAAAATCAAGCGACACTTTGTAGGAAACACCTGCGACCAATTTCTTTTCAAATTTCAATTTCAAGCCCGATTTGTCCGAACTTCCAATAACCAATGGAAACGAGACACCGCCGACTTTGACGCTGTTGTTCGTCCCTAAAATCAAGCGAATTTCAGAAACATCGCCCAAAGGCAACGTTGTTGACCCCAAAATCGTGTCAATGCCATTGTTCAATTTCAAGACATCGTATAGTCCCGTCCGAACGGCCAAAGGTTGCCATCCCGAGCTGCTTGCGGTGTCTTTATTGACGTGAACTTCTGCCCCTAGCACATCAATCACGACGGCTTCGAAGCTGCCCGGCCCATCGGTCAAGCGTAATTCCAATGTGGCGTTTGTCGCGGTGTCTTTGCCACAGGCCATGCAGCATAAAAGAGGGAGTGCGATTAAAAACAGTTTTTTCATAAACGAAAAATTTAAAATACATGAAAAATTTTGTGATAATAGTAAATTTGGTTTAGGTACTGATAAGGTGCTATTAACGTGCCGAACGCTGTTTGATTGTGTGAGATTTTATGTTTAAAAGTCCTACGTCAGTGTAGCACGATTTCGTTGTCGCACGTTCGGGGAACTTTAAAAGTTCCCCGAACGTTGAACCGTATTGATAATCAATGAGTTACAAATTATTAATTATTGAAAAAAGCTTTTGTACCACAAAGCCGATAATTCCGAAAGATTTTAGTAGAAAATCAAGAGTTTTATAACGTCTTCTAATATTAATGAATTAAACCGTTCAGTAGGCAATATGACTTCTATTCCTTACTCCTTGAAGAAAAAGACCCCGACCGTATCCCGTTTGGGGCGATGCCGATAGATGCTTACGAAGATTTAATAGCAGAGCCGATTATTCAAACCTTTTTGAAGAGGCACAAAGTAAAACTCATTATTTTTGATACAGAAAAACCCATAATTCACGCATGGAAAAGGTAAAACGTTTTCAAAAAGTTATAAAAAACGTCATTAAATTGTAGTTATTAAAAAGGTCACAACCCTTTGATTTTCAAAGTATTGTGACCCACCATCATTGCAAAAGATTATGTTTGCGTTTGTAAATA
>JAYSRS010000712.1:0-22401 GCA_043720935.1 Saprospiraceae bacterium | reverse complement strand
AACGGATTCGGGGAATTTTCACGGTTGTTTTATCTATAAATGTGCGAATCCTAACGGATTCGGGCATTAAAAAAAGATGTGGGTAATGGACAGGGTTTTGAGCCTCGCCGACGTTGTTTTTTACGACAAGACAACGCGAAATTTGCCTAGACTATTCATAATGCCAATTATTGGATTTAATATTACACCCCGTAAATACACACGGCCGTGTGTATCTACAAGGTTGTGCCGCGTGCATGCGGCCACTCAAAATTTTTTGTCATTCAGGAGGAACAGAACCCAAAACATATTAGGTACGCAATTTGCACAATCTAAGCGACCACATCAAAATAGGACATAAAAACGTTTTTCATTACCAAATTTCTTGCTTTTTAGCGCACCTAATGCGCAGCCAAACGATTTCACGTGCGGTACACCTTCTATTTTTGAACCTTTTTTATCCATCAAATCAAAAACGTTTGTCCTGTTATGAACCTTTTAATGCCCGTTTCGGCCATTATGACGCGCCGTGTTCACGTTGTTTTGGCGACTGATAGCCTTAGTTTGGTCAAAGATATTTTCGACCGAAAAACCATTTTACACATTCCTGTCATGCGCCACGGTCGCGTTGTGGGCATCATCAATCGGCCCGATTTTCGGAGTTTTATTAGTTGCCTCGACCGTCATTTCGACAATCCTTCGATGAGTTATTCCCTCATGCGCGCCTACGTAGCAGAGGAAGTGATGCACAACAAAGTCGCATTTTTAGAGCCGACCGACCGCCTCAACGTGGCCTTAGAAATGCTCCGCGACGATGTTTTCACGGCTTTACCCGTCTTGGATGGCGAACGATTAGTCGGTTTAATTACGGCTCTTGATGTCGTCAAAGCCTTGTCGAAAGAGAAAGTAGCGGAGATTAGTTATCAAATTTTTTAAGACGTAAACCTTTCTTTATCAATTAAAAAGCGCATCAAACAACCGTTTGATGCGCTTTTTTAGACCCCTCAGTATTTTAGACTTCATGGCACACTGATTATACTGATACGACTAATTCATACTGATTTTTTCTAATAAATCATAAAAGGAATCAGTGTAAATCAGTCACATCAGTCCAATCAGTCCAATCAGTGTGCCACAAGGTTTAAGGTATTTTAGGGAATCAACACTTTTGACATTGCCCGCAGTTGCCGTAATAGCAAACCAAAATCCCGCGTATCGGCGGCGGTGCGCGAGACAACTTTGCCGTTTTCATCAATCAAAGTATTAGAAAATTGGCTTTTAATCTCCCTACTGCCATTAATAAATGTCATAAGTGGCGCGTCTTTGTTTGCTAAATGGTAGTGTTGAAACAGTTTGGCGTCTTCGGTTTTAAGGTCGTTGAGCCATTTGTCGCGCCTTCTGTCGTCAGAAATGAAAATAACTTTAACGTTGTTTTTCTCAAAATCTTCAATTTTCTTAGCCAACTGCTCGCCTTGAAAAGCAAAAGTGGAGAAGCGTGAAGCCATCAAATAAATTTTTTTTCCTTTGTTTTGGGCTAAAATATTGGCCCATGTAAGCGTTTTTCCTGTCGAGTCGGTGAGCGTTGTCTCCAATTCAGCCGCATCAAAATTGTGGGTATTTTGAGCCGCAAAATCGGTGAGATAAGTCGTAAAATCTTTGTTTTTGCAACTATTTCTGAATTTTTCAAGATAGGTATCATAGGCCGTTGTTGCCCCGTAATTTTCTTTTAGAGTTCTAAATTTCACGTATTCCTGCGTTTCTCCCTTGAAATTTTGCTCTGCTGATTGCCATTGAAATTCCAAAGCGGTTTCACTTTTCATCGCTTTTCGGCTCAAAAAACGGTTGTAATCATAGACCATCATTTGCACGTTTTTGTCCGTTCCACGCCGCGTTTTGACGATGGTTTTGAGGTCTTTTTTCAAACTTAACACCGTTTTTACATAGTCTTGCGAAATAGAATCGACGTTGACTTCCTTCACGCTGTACGGGCCGATGAGGTTGCAGATGTAGGAATATTTAATCTCGCGTTGCAAAGCTCTTCGGAAATCGCGCCCCGTTTTGAACTGTTTGAAGGCTTGTTTCAGATAGGCTTGCTCTTCCTCATAAATCTTTTTGGAACTCAAATAGGCGTCTCTCAAATCGTGGCTGCGTTTCCACAAACCCAAGGTATAGCCTTGAAAAGCCGAAAAACGGCGGTTCAATTCGCATAAAATCACTGCTTCATCGGGATAAGTCAAGCCCTCAAAAGCCAGCGAATCGGCTTGGTCAACAATGGCTACGCGCTTATTTTTAGACCGAACGTACATCGCTTGAATTCTGTGTTTCACCATAAACGTATAAAATTTCGGAAAATAACCCGTATCTTGTACGATGGTGTCGCGGCGCAGCCACGTGTTTTTGCGGTCGCCAAATTGGTCGTTGTGCATCAGTATTTGGGTCTCCAAAGCCTTGCTTTGAATCACTATTTGGCTTTTTTTGCCAATGGATTGGCAACTCATTAAGCAGCTAAAAGCGATGAAAATGAGCGCAGTTGGTTTGAGTTGATAGAACATGATTTGAACGATTTAGTAAGTGAATGAATGATTTTAAACCTTAATTTCCTTGATTTTAGACATAAAATAGGCTTTACACTGAGGGGGTACAGATTTATGAAATCTCCAAGATTTCGTAAATGTTTCACGTTAAAACCGATGCTTTAAACGCTTAAATAATAAGTTCCAATCATTAACCAACGATTCCGTAAAATAGATTGCTAGCCATAAAGGTAAGTCGTATTATTTAGTTTTAAAACTTTTTTTATAGTTTTTTAACGTATTTTTTAGTTGTAAATATTTTCTATCAAAACCACTTTAATGAAACGGGAAAAATCTGAAAAAACGCGTATTGTTGGCCGTTGAAACTTTAACAACATGAAAGAAAAAGTAATATTAGAAGACCAAGGTCTCCGCGACGGCCTACAAAGTCTGCCCGAAAACGTGCCAACGGATATGAAAATTGTTTACGTACATCGCCTCATTGACGCGGGTGTGCGACGGTTGCAAGTGGCGGCGTTTGTGCATCCGAAGCTAGTGCCGCACATGGCCGATGCAGAAGAAGTGATTGCGGGTTTGCCAAACCGAGCGGACGTGGTTTTTAGTGGCTTGGTACTGAACGTAAAAGGCGTTGAACGGGCAGCCAAAACGGGTTTGAAACACCTTGCTGTCAGTCTTTCTGCAAGCGAAACGCACAGTCAGAAAATGCCCGAATGCGCATCGAAGAAGCAAAAAAAAGCTTTAAAGAGATGATTTCTCTAGCAAAGTCAGCAGGAATCACCGTTCGTGGCGGCATTCAATGCGCTTTTGGTTGTCGCTATAAGGGAGACGTTTCGGAAGCCGTTGTTTTGGATTTGGTGCGGCATCATCTGGACTTGGGGGTTGAAGAATTGGCTTTGGCCGACTCAACGGGCATGGGCAATCCCTTGCAAATGCGCCGTTTTATGACCGAAGTTTTAGCGATTACAAAAAATATACCCGTCGCTTTGCACCTCCACAATACGGAAAATAAAGGTTATGCCAACGTTTTTGCCGCCCTCGATGCAGGGGTTCGGCAGTTCGATACCGCTTTTGGTGGCCTCGGCGGTTGCCCTTTCATCAAAAATGCAACGGGCAATATCGCTACCGAAGACACGGCAAATATGCTTCATCAAATGGGTTTTGAAACGGGCGTTGACGTGGCCAAAATTTCCGCATTAAGCCTTGATTTTCAACGGCTTATCGGGCGCGATTTGGCGGGATTGCTGTACAAGTTGAGTTGAGTTTTGTTTCACACACCGTTTTCTTGTTTCTCACGGAGTTCACAGCGTTCACAGAGGACACAGAGGACATGGAGATTTTCTCTGTGAACTCTGTGAACGCTGTGAACTCCGTGAGAAACAAGAAAACGGTGTGAGAAACAAGAAAACGCTGTGAGAAACAAGAAAACGCTGTGTGAAACAAGAAAACGCTGTGTGCTTACAACGCAAATGCCACGTATTGATTCCCTTTTTTCGTCCCCAATTTCGTTCCACCGCAGGCCACGACGACGTATTGTTTGCCCTTCACTTGATACGTTGACAGTGTAGCGAAAGCGGCGGCAGGAAGCGTGGTTTCCCACAATAATTGCCCTGTTTTCTTATTAAAAACCCTAAATTGGCCGTCTTTCGTGGCCGCAATAAACAACAAACCGCTTGCCGTGACGACGGGGTCACCATAATTTTCAGACCCTAGATTGATGCCTTATTTCTTTCAAAGAAGGCTCGTTGCCGAATACGCGGCATTTTGCCGCGCATCCGACGGGGCATTATGAATTGGATTTTACGCGTTTTCCTACCGTTTCGGATGTCGGTTTTACGGCTGGAAATATGTGAACAACGAGCGATTATCAAGTCGTTGGCGTCGAATACTCAGGTAATTATGCCATTTCGCACGTTTTTTCTACGACAAATTACCATTTTACAGACATGCTTGCACTCTCGACAACGAACTTGTAAACCCACATTTACACGGCAGTTGCTAATTTGCAAGCAGTAATAAATTTGCTGACAGGCGAGACGTTTTGGCACGACCGCGTAAACAATAAAGTCTGGATGAAAATCAGAGGGTGTTTATTTTACTCATGTTACGCAAGCGGCTAAAATGGGCCACTGATTTGAGGGATACGACTGATTCAAAAGGATTTCTTTTTTAACAGAAACGCTTATAGAAAAAATCCAGTGTAAATCAGTCGCATCAGTCTAATCAGTAGCCCATTGCGTAACATTAGTATTTTATTGAAATTGAAGCAGCGAATAAAGTTGAAACCTTATGAATCGTCAAAAATTAAGCACTTTTTTGAACTTACCCCCTCAGTATTTTTTCTAAAAAAGCCGTTCCAAACCCTTCGAAATAGCTTTTTTTACTTGTTTTGCAGCATGAAACAAAGTTTTACAACCACACTCCAAGGCATGAATATCGGAATACAAGTGACGATTGTGCCGATTCCTTTTAGCATTGAAACCGTTTTTGGCACGAGAGGCAAACTCGACGTGAAAGGCTCGGTTGACGGCTTGCCGATACAACGAACGCTCTTGTCGGCGGGAGATGGCACGCATTATTTTATCATCAAAAACGCCTTTAGAAAACAACTCGGCAAGGAAGAAGGCGATACCGTTTTCGTAGAAATTGAACCCGACGAGACGTATAAAGATGTCGAAATTCCTGATATTTTGTTGTACGAATTAGAAGAAAACGACATTGCGAAAGCGGAATATAACCGCACATCGCCATCAAGTCGCCGTTGGATGCGCGATTATTTGACGGACGTTAAAAGCCTTGATGCCAAGGCAAACCGCGTGTTGAAAGTGTTAGAAATGTTGGAGAGAAACAGTAAAAAACGTGCAGATAAAGCTAAAAAAGTGTAGTTTTACGCCACTTTTCAAGGAAATACTGAGGGGGTGCTTAAACTGTAATTGACTGATAATTAAATATTTAAAAAATAAAATCAAATTTAAAATGAGTGCTTATAACCTGCCACCGACCTACCATGAAATCCAAAAACACGCCGTTTTTCCCGAACTAACGCACGACGAACACGCCCGCTATAACTTCTTGGCAAACCTCAACAAGCACATTTCACAGGTCATTTTACCTGCGAACAAATTGGCTTTTGAGCAACATGTCGAACCTGCTTTTGAGGCCGAAAATGGCCGTAAAATCACTGACCGTGACGAACTCAAAACGGCGATAAAACGCGAGCCGATGTACCAAACGTGGAGTGCATTACGTCGCTCAACAATGGAAATGCGGCAACAAGCGGGGCGTTCAATTGTCATTCGTCAAGCCCATGAGTTGGCCGAAAAAGTGAAGGCACTGAATGCGGCGAAACCACAGTCTTTGCGCTTGAATCCGAGCCTCAAAATCCCGCATTACATTACGATTATGGACAATCATTGTATGCCAGGGAGTTATCATACGGAGCTTTTTGACGGTGATGTGAGTCCTGCGGCGAATTACGACACGGGTTTGTTCGTCACGACGGCGGGTGGTTTGGGCAAGCTGACGGACGGCGGCGGCAAGGCAATTGCTTCTTGGGTTCGAACAAATTACCCCGATTTTTCGCCAAAACGCATCCTCGATATTGGTTGCGGCATGGGCCATAATACCTTGCCTTTGGCGATGGCGTTCCCCGATGCAGAAGTGATTGGAATTGATGTCGGTGCGCCGTTGATTCGCTACGCTCATGCGCGAGCCGTTGCGTTAGGCATTGATGATGTGCAGTTTATGCAAATGGACGCGCAATTTAATGACTTCGACACCGACAGTTTTGATTGGGTTCAAACGACCATGTTTTTGCATGAAACGTCGAATAAAGCGATGTTTGGTATTATCAAAGAAATTTATAGGCTCTTGAAAAAAGACGGCCTTACGCTCCACATTGAGCAGCCGCAATACACGCCCGAAATGTCGCTTTTTGAGCAATTTATGCGCGATTGGGACGCTTTTCACAACAACGAGCCGTTTTGGGGTGCGATGCACGACGTGGACACCCGCGACTGGATGGCCTCGGCGGGTTTCAAAAAAGAAAATATGCTGCAATTCGGCGCGGCGGCGGTCAATGACAACGAAGATTTTACGAAACCAAAACCCAAGGAGCAAGAAGATTTTGGCCGTTCGGCGGTGTGGAATGTGTTTGGAGCGTGGAAACGTTGAAAGGAATTAAAAATACTGAGGGGTCTCTTTTGAAATCTGAAATTTGAAATTAAAACATGGAACAATTAGATTATATTCGCCTAGCGAGCAACAAAGCGAAAGGCGCACGCCCTTATTTTTTGGAAGACAAAGCCGTTGAGCGCGTCTTGAATATCACGATGGCCGTCGCAGGTGAAGTGGCCGTTATGCGCGAACGATTGGACACAATTGAGCGACTTTTGGCCGCAAAAGGCATCTTGTCGAATGCTGAAATTGAGGCATACATCCCGACCGATAGCGAAGCCGAAGAACGGCAAAAATTGCACGCGGAATACATTTCGCGGATTTTACGCATCGTTCAGCAAGAAGTCGAAGCCTTGCAACAGGCACCTGAAAACAACTTGCCGATGGAAGAAGTGGCGAAGATTTTGGGGCGAACGTGATGTCAAAATACTGAGGGGGTAAATACTTATGAAAACGCCACAAGTTGTAGCTTGTGGGGATTTTCTTTTTATACTAACAAAACGTAAACCTAGCTTCGTATGACGCTTTCTGCTTTTGACCTCGGGGTCGTCCTCACGTACCTCATCGGTACACTCGCAATGGGCTTTTATTTTTCGAGAAAAGCCGCCAAAAACGTAGAATCTTACTTCGTTGGCGAAAATTCGATTCCTTACTATATGCTTGGTTTGTCCAATGCGTCAGGAATGTTCGATATTTCGGGAACGATGTGGACGGTCTCCCTTTTGTTCGTTTATGGCCTCAAATCGGCTTGGATTCCGTGGTTGTGGCCCGTATGGAATCAAGTTTTTGTTATGATTTTCCTCGCCGTTTGGATGCGAAGAAGCAATGTTATAACGGGTGCGGAGTGGATTTTGACGCGTTTTGGCGACGGACGCGGCGGCCGTTTGAGCCATATAATTGTGTGCTTTTTCGCCGTTTTGGCGACCGTCGGCTTCATGGCTTACTTTTTTGAAGGCATCGGAAAATTCTCCACCACCATTTTTACGTGGGATTTGAGTTTCAATTTTTTCGGCATGACTTGTTCCAATGAACACGCCTATGCGCTGCTAATCATAGGCATAACAACACTTTACACATTAGTCGGCGGCATGTATTCAGTTGTGGCGACGGAAGTGATGCAGTTTTTCATTATGACTTTGTCGTGTTTTGTGGTCGGTTATATTGGCTACACGACGACGACGGGCGCACAAATTGCGGCGGTTGTTCCACAAGGTTGGTCAGACATTAGTTTTGGTTGGTTGATGAACCTCGATTGGTCAACGCAACTCCCCGCCGTAAACGACAAAATTGCCGCCGATCGTTTCGACCCGTTCGGCCTTTTGATGATGATGATGATTGCCAAAGGGCTTGTGGCGAGCCTTGCTGGCCCTGTGCCGAGTTACGATATGCAGCGCGTTTTGTCCTCAAAAACGCCTGCCGAAGCGGCTAAAATGTCCGCACTTACCTTGTTAGTGCTTTGCGCGCCGCGTTATTTGATGATTGCGGGTTTCGCCGTTTTGGCCCTCGTACACCTACGGCCCGAGATGCAAGCACAAGGTGCGGCGGTGGATTTTGAGCGCGTTTTGCCGATTGCGATTCAACGTTTTGTTCCCGTTGGCTTTCAAGGGCTACTTTTAGCGGGACTTTTGGCGGCATTTATGGGCACTTTTGCGGCCTTCGTCAATTCTGCTCCCGCTTATATTGTGAACGATTTTTATAGAAAATACATCAATCCGAACGCTGAAACCAAGACGTATATCCGTTTAAGTTACTTGGTTTCGATACTTTTAGTGGTGGTTGGCGTGGCTTTTGGCTTTTTTGCGTCGTCATTAAATACGCTCACTGTTTGGATTACGTCGAGCTTGTACGGTGGTTACACGGCGGCGAACGTCTTGAAATGGATTTGGTGGCGGTTCAATGGTTACGGCTATTTTTGGGGCATGGTGGGCGGTTTGGTCGGCTCGACGGCCTTGTTTTTTTACAAAAGCGCGACGCTTGACCCGACGCCCAACATCTATTTTTTCCCCTTCGTTTTCGGCGTAGCGATGATTGGCTGCTTATTGGGAACATTTTTGACGCCTGCGGACGACCCCTCAGTATTGAAGTCGTTTTACAGCCGCGTTCGCCCGTGGGGCTTTTGGAAACCGATTCACGACGCCGTTGTCGCTGAAAATCCTAATTTCAAGGGTAATACCGATTTCAAACGCGATATGTTTAACGTTGGAATCGGCATTATTTGGCAAATGGTGATGGTCGTTGGCCCCATTTATTTCATGATTCGAGACAATTCGGCGGCGGCGTTGTGCCTCATCGTTTTTGGCTTGTGTACGTGGATTTTGAAGAAAAATTGGTGGGATTTACTTGAAAAAGACGTGTGATATTGTTACTTTTGTAGCATTAATACGCTTGTGTTTGTCTTTTCTAATTTTTCAACAAACCTATTATGAGCCAATTCAAGTATGAAAAGCAAGTAAAATTATTCGATATTGAATATTACGAAGGCCCCATGTTGTCTCTGTTTAGAGACGATAAGGTGGATAATTTTTATCTATACAAATGGTTAGATGTAGATAAAAATGGGCATAAATGGTTGATATTCAGTATTAATCTTGACAATTTGTATGATTATATTCAGCAAAATATTGATGAAAGAACGTTGATTGAAAATGCGTTAGGTGGGCAATACACAACGGCTGTCATTCATCCAGATTTGAGTTTTGGGGACATCAAACTGTTTACAAATGCTTCTCTACCACCTCATTTTTTACCTGCGAACGGTTGTTTTTTTATGCCCTCGGATTGCCCTGATTATGAAGCGGTTACTGCATTTTTTGATAATTCACCTATTGTTTCTTTACAAATTACCAATAAAGCGGCATGAGAATTTTAGTGTTTTAATGCGTCAAAAGCCTTGAAAATGTTGATTTTCAAGGCTTTTTTCATGTTTATACTGAGGGGTGGCGAATTTTGTCTCTGAATAGATTTTGTTTTTAAAATCGTTTAAAAGCTGTTATCTTTGCAAAAAGATAATCAAAATGGCTCGTGATAAACTTCATTACAACGCAAGACATGCGCTAGAAAAAGATGGTTGGACAATCACGCACGACCCGCTACGGATTCAAGCGGGTGAGGTGAAAGGTGAGATTGATTTGGGTGCGGAAAAAATTTTTGCTGCCGAAAAAAACGGTAAACTAATAGCCGTTGAAATTAAAGGCTTTATGAGTCCTTCGCCCGTTCATGATTTTGAAGAAGGTTACGGACAATTTAGATTGTACAGGCGCATTTTATCAAAATACGATACACCGCGTGAATTATATTTGGCTGTACCTGAATTTGCCTACAATTCTTTCTTTCAACGGCCTTTAATTCAAGAAATAATACAATCCGAATTTATTAACATCTTGGTTTTCGACCATGTAAACGATACAATTATACAATGGATAAAGTGGTAAAATACCGACATTTAATCAAAGATTTATTGATAAATTATGCTTCGCCAACGTCTCAAAACGATAAAGAGTTGGAAGAACAATTGATTTTTGATGCCGAACGCGACCATTATCAACTCTTATCAGTTGGTTGGAACAATAACAAACGGGTTTATTTCTGTTTGCTGCATTTGGACATTAAAAATAATAAAATTTGGCTGCAAGAAAACAGTACAGATTACGATATTATTGAGGATTTGATTCAACGCGGTGTGCCACATTCCGATGTTGTTATCGGTTTTCATCCCGCCGATGTTAGAAAATTAACGGAATTTGCGGTCGCTTAAATGGCATTAAATAAGAGAAAAAGCCTTGAAAACGTCGGTTTTTAAGGCTTTTTTCATGCTTATACTGAGGGGGTCTATTTTCAATAAAAAATAAAAATTAACTGATAGTTAAATTTATTTTAAAAAATATTTTCGAATATGAAATAATTGTTTGTATCTTCGCCCAAGTTTTAACAGTAAGTTCATTGGAAGCGGAGTGGCTTAGTCTTTTGGGGAAGGTTCGATTCACAATCAAATTAGGGGTGCGTTTTAACGAACGAACGCTCGAACCTAAAACAAAGGCAACATCAAAAAAGCAATAATTTTTCAGCGAGGTTCTATTCCTCAAACTTCCAAAACGCAACGGCTTTGCGTTTCGGAGGTTTGACTTGAATAGTTGAACCTTGTTGGGATTTTATTTTTTAAATTTTTAAAAACGCTTTTTTAATGGAGAAAAAGGGTCATTCCGTAGATAGCATGATTGAAGGAATCAAGGCTATCATTTCAAGGCTTCGTAGTTCTTTGACAGACGACGAAATCAACACTTTGCAGCAATGCATTGATTCTCTGAACGCTTTTAAAGCGGACAATTACCAAGATTTGGAACGCTTAACGCAGGTTATTGATGTGATTTGTAAAATTATCGCGTTGAAGGATTTGTTTTAAAAGGTCTAAATTTGGTAACTTTTAAACGTGAGTACCTTTACATAAAAGGTCTAAGACGTATTTATCCTTATAACTTTTTTTTTAAAACATTAGAGCCTTCGATAGGAGGACTAAGGTGTGCGGTTTTCGCTCAAAAGCACTATTCTAATTTAGTTATTGCTTGCAAAAGCGAAATATTTGTTGAAGATGGTAGGTAATGCTCTCTGTCTTTTTAATCTGTTTTAAACGCTAGAACCTTTGATAAAAGGACTAATGCGTAACCTTAATCTACTTTTCTTTTTTACACGAGAACCTTCAATTAGAAGGGCTATGTGCAATCGAAAACTTTTACTTTTTTACGCGAGAACTTTCAATAGAAAGTCTTATGCGATTTTTGTCACGAACAGCATTTGTTTTTTTAACGCGAGAACCTTTCAAAAAAGGGCTTATGCGACTCTTTTGGAGTTTGCTTTCTATTTCTACCATTCTGCTTTAATTTACGCGAGAACCTTTAAAAAGGGCTTAAGCGGCTTTAACAATACGCAAAAAATTTTTTTTTTTACTAATTAAAATTTAATAAAATGAGTCATCCTCCGACTGTATAATTTATTAGTTCAAATGCTTGATTTTGAACCCTTTATGTCACCAACCCGTCGTCTGTTTCACCTCTAATTTTTTATAAAAAAAGACTTGCTCATAAAAATGGATTTAGGAACAACCATCAAAACGATGCGCCAAAAACGGAGCATCAAACAAAAAGATTTCGCCGTTCAATGCGACATTACGGCGGCGTATTTGTCTCAAATTGAGAACAATCTGAAAGACCCGAACCTCTCTACCCTACGCATTATCAGCGCACAACTCGACTTGCCGTTGCCAATTCTCCTTTTCCTTTCGCTTGACGAACAAGATGTCAAACCCGAGAAAAAAGCCGCTTTCAATTTGATTAACACGCCCGTTAAGTCATTGATTAGCGAGTTTTTTATCAATTGAATTTGAAAAGAGGCCCCTCAGTATAGACGCCCTTTTCTTCCAATTTTGACCTAAACGTCTATATTTTCATCGCCCAAAACGGCATCAATCAATAATTCATCATCGCCATTTTCGTGCATTGCGCGAAAAGCAGCGTTCCAACCTTCGCGTGGTTTCTTTTTCTCCGAATCTGCTTCAATTGACTTATCATTTCCCTTCGCCTTCTCAATTTGTTTCAAATAATTCTCACTCGACACCACTTTTACGCGGCGGTCTTGCTCAACCCGTTGCCGTGCCTCACCTGCGAGTTTACCGCCTTGCTGAGCTACTTCATGATTGTCGTTAAACCCTTGGGCATCGTCCGAAACGGCCAAACTGCGCGTTATTTCTTCGCCCAACATCGTAAAAATCAATTCAAGTGGCGTCATGTGGTCACGGAGATTTTGCTGCGCCAAACCTTTCAAGTTCTTATGTTCGCTTGGCGTCAAACCGAACGTGTTTTTGGCAATTGTGGCCGTTAAAATCGAATATTCAGACCCCTCAGTAACGCCGCGATTTTTCCATTCATCGGTCAATAATTTACGCGTTTCGATGGATTTCAAGCGATTTTGTATCCATTCATCGCTGTAACCCTTCGCTTTGTAGAGTTCCGCAAAACGCTCGATACCGACTTCGGGATTCTCCGTTTCGACAATCGCTTGCTGTCCAACTTCGGCAAGCCACAGCTTAAAAGGTTCAGCTTTTGGCGACGGAACGGCCATCAAAATGCGAAAAATGCCTTGTACATTCGCACAATCGGTCTTATATTGCTTACCGTCGGCAGCAGCCATTTTCAGTTGCTCACAAACTGTGAGCAACTGAATTTCCCGTTTTTTGAGCATCGCCCAATACGTGCGTGGCTTCGCTGAATCGGTCAACGCTTCAATAATATCCACTATTGAAAAGTAGATTTCGCCGTTATGCTCAATGCGGCGAATCGGTTTTTGCTCAAAAATCGCTAGTTGATTCTCCATAACATATTTTTTGTTTTAAAATATTTGAAACAAAAGTAACTGTTTTAGAAACAAATAAAACTACATTTGGCCTTATTTTTCAAAAATTTAAAAAAAGAGACCCCCCCAGTATTTTACCCATTTTTTACTACTTTTGCCTTAAAATCAATCAAAAATGCGCTTAATCATCTTCACCAACCGCGATTTGGCGAGTAATTACAACTTAAATTTGTTGTTGCCGCATCTATCAAAATACGTTGTGCAAGTCTTTATTTCTGATAAAGTCGGCGGCAAAATAACGACGCTGCCACAAGCATTGCGCGACTTGAAATTCTTTGAGCAAGAACTGCCCAACGATTTGCTTTTTCCGCAAATGGATAGCAACGCAAGCCGTGAATTGACGGAAGATAAATTATTGACTTTCAATGAATTAGGCATAAAACACCACGTTCCTGTGGCGTCGCTAAACGATGTCCGCTCGGCAGAATCGTTGGCGATGATTGCCGATTTAAAGCCTGATTTAGTCTTGTCGGTGCGCTACGGAAAGATATTTGGTAGCGAATTTTTAAAGATTCCAACACTCGGAACAATCAATTTACATTCGGGAAAATTGCCTAATTATCGCGGCGTTTTGGCCATTTTTAGGGCTTTGGCTAACGGCGACGAGACGCTTCACGGGACATTGCATTACATCGAAGACGGCACAATTGACACGGGCGGTATCATCGGTTTTTCTAATCTGAAAGTGGATAAAACGCAGTCGTTATTGAGCCATATTTTAAATATTTATCCCGCAAGTACCGACCTCGTTGTGTCCATGATTGAGCGCATTGCGAAGGGCGAAACCCCGTTGCGGCTCGTGCAGACGACCGACGAAGCGGCCTATTTTTCCTTTCCAAATCAAGCAGATGTGGACAATTTTGAAGCAAAAGGTTGGTCTTTTGTGGATGTTGCGGCGTATTCCATGTTTATTCGGCGTTATTTTTAAACAAACGGTTTTGCGGTTACACCGCATAAAAAAAGGGTCGTTTAGTTCAGAATATTACCGAGATTCGGCAGCTACGCCGCCATAAAAAACCACAACCTAAAATTGTTAAAATTATACAATTGTCATTTGTAATTAATTGACAATCAGTTGTTTACAAACTTATCACTTATCACTTATCACTTAATTTATGGCTTTACCTAATATTTTTACAAAAACCGTTGCTGATACGATGATTCAACGCATTAACAATTTGACGCCTACGACGCAAGGCTTGTGGGGCAAAATGGCCGTTGCCCAAATGCTCGCACATTGCGGCGTCACGTATGAGATGTTGTACGAAGACAAGCATCCGAAACCGAATGCGTTTGTCAAATTTATGCTCAAAACCTTCGTCAAAAAAGGCGTTGTCAACGAAGTACCGTACAAAAAAAACAGTGGTACAGCCCCCGCTTTTATCATCAAAAGCGATAAAGATTTTGAGGCTGAAAAAGCGCGTTTGATTGGTTTTATCAAGCGGACGCAAGAACTTGGCGAAGTGCATTTCGATGGAAAAGAGTCGCATTCTTTCGGAAATTTGAGCAAAACGGAGTGGAATAACTTGTTTTACAAGCATTTAGACCACCATTTGTCGCAATTTGGCGTCTAGCTTACGGGCTGTTTTTCGCTCCGCTCAAAAGACGCCCACTAAAAAAAATCTATTGGGGCGAACGTGTTTTTGAAGAAAAAAATCTTCGATTTTTTTCTTCAAAAACACGTTCGCCCCTTAAAAAATCTTCCTCGCACGCCTTTCGAGCGTAGCGAGAAACAGTGCGTAATTCAAGACGCACGTTAATCCAAAATCAATGCTTATTCAACGTCAAACGAGTCTTACGGGCAATATCGTTGCCTTCTGTCGCTACCTGCGTACAGAAGGCTTCCACATTTCGGCGACCGAAGAAGCGGATGCTTTGCGGGCCGTTGAACTCATGGAAGCGTTCCAAACGCCCGAATTACTGAGGGGGGCGCTTCACGCGGTTTTGGTAAGAACACCTGCACAATCCGAGCGTTTTGATGGATTATATGACCATTATTGGCAACAATTGGAGAAAGCGATTAATTCAAAAAAGGCCGAACAAGGCCGCGAACAGCCAAAACGCAGCAAGCCAAAACCGCAAGAACCGCAGTTTGAAGCCTTGAAAGATTGGCTTTTCGGTCAACAAAATCAAGAAGAAGAACTCGATTTATACACCTATTCGGCGGCAGAAGCCTTAGGCGAGCGCGATTTTTCGACCCTGTCGGGCGATGAATTGAGCGAAATGTTTGAGCTGATTCAGATGATAGCAAAGCGGTTGGCGCAACAACAAAATCGGCGGACGAAAGACGATAAAAACGGGGCGTTGGATTTGCGTAAAACATTGAGAATCAATCTCCGACGCGGCGGCGAAATCGTCGAATTGGCACGTCGAAAACCGCAACGGGAACGACTTGAATTGGTACTTATTTGCGATGTGTCGAAAAGCATGGAACTGTACAGCCGCTTTTTGGTGCAGTTTGCGTATTGCTTTCAGTCTGTTTTTAAACGCATTGACACCTTCGTTTTCTCTACGCAATTGCTCAAAATCAGCGATATACTGAGGGGGCCTAATTTTGACCACGTTCTGAAAAATTTATCTCAAAACGTCCCAAATTGGTCGGGCGGCACGCGCATAGGTGAGAGTTTGGCAACGTTTGTTGCTGACTTTGGCAATAAAAATTTATCCTCAAAATCCGTTGTGATTATCGTTAGCGATGGTTGGGAAACGGGCGATGTCGGCGTTTTGAGCGAAGCAATGCAGCAAATTCATAGACGGGCGCACCGTGTTATTTGGCTCAATCCTTTGGCAGGAAATCCGAATTATGAACCCACAACGGCGGCAATGACGGCGGCAATGCCTTTCGTAGATGTGTTTGCGGCGGCACACAATGCGGCGAGTTTGCGGCGTTTGTCAAAGGCTTTGCGGTAACGGGGAAATGCTCCAAGGTTTGTAACCCTTGGAGCGTTTTAATACATTGACAATCAAGCGTTTATTAATCACAATATCTCATTATTCCGCCTTTTCAAAAGCCATTTTAATCCAGCCAACGACCTCTTCATCTATGTCATTGATGTCCGAAAGATTGATTTTGTGCGAACAAATACCGTTGGGTTTTTCTGCTTCCAATTTGCCTTTTGGCTCTACGCCTTTCAAGTTAAAGCCGATTTCAAACCTTGTTTTTGAGGCGGGATTCAGAATAATAAACTGTTTTTTCCGCTTCAAACTGACGTAGGCTTTCTTCGGGTCGATGTTAAAATCACCGCCAAATCCTTGAATTTCTGCAAGCAATTTGTCGTAAAATGCCCTCAAATGCTCCTTTCCTTTGTATTGGCTCACGATAAATTCGTCCGCATTAGCCGAAGAATCGGCATCTGAACCCAGTGCTTTCAACCCAATTTCGGCGGCATATCCGTGGGTGACATTGTGTTGTTCTTTGAGAAATTTAACGATTTCTCCGTGCTTTGACAAACCTTGTTTTGAAATCAAGACTTTCCATTCTTCCAAAGAGTGACCTGTTTTTTCTTTTAAGTTTTCAAGCATTGTTGATACGTTCTTATCCATTTTTCTAGTTTTTAAATTTTTTAAAAAATCATTTTTTTCATTTTGATTGCTTCTTTCGCTAATCATGATGCAAAGATGGGACTGCCCTAAACGACACATCTTGCCATAAGACAAGAAGTCCAATTTTGATTGATTTTTTTCCCGATTTACCCTTTTCTAAAATTTAAAATAAAAGCCACGCATCAATCCCCACGCAGCCCCGTCAATTGCTGTATGTCGTTCATAAATCTTGGCAAGTGCTACGGGTGGTTCGTGAGCTTTGAAACCGTCAATTGCTGTATGTCGTTCATGAATCCCTTATTTTTATACATTTTCTATGAGCTAATTTCGCATTCTAAGACTTGAAAAAGTGTACATTCAAAAAAAGAATAGACATTTGTTCGATTTTATAACATTTATTCTACGACTAATCAAAAATTGATTTTATGAAACTGCTCACAACCATTATTTTACTATTTTCTTTGAAAATAGCCTTCACGCAGACCCTTAATCTTGCCGAACGCCCTTTGCCGCAGCGCAATATGCCCCGTTTTGCGAAGCTGATGTATCAAAAAAATGCGTCAAAAGTCAATTTTTACGCCGTCGAAAAGGCGTTTAACGCATGGCATAAAGAAGAACTCAAAGACCGCAAAAAGGGCGCGTTTGAGGAGAACATTTACGAAGAATATTACAAGCGTTGGACACACGCCGTCATGCCTTATGTGCAAGAAGACGGCTCGATTCAAGTGCCAACTGCCGAAAAACAGGCTATTTTGGACAATGAACGCCGCCAATCTTACGCTGACGCCGTACGGCAACGTCAAAATGCAACGACCCGCAGCCCCCTCGGTAATTGGACACTTATTGGCCCATCCAAAACAATTTTTAGAGTTGATAACCGCAGTGACCAACGCAATGCTCCGTGGCAAATCAACGCTTACGCGATTGACATTGCACCGAGCAATAACAGCATTCTTTTTGCGGCGTCGGAAACGGGCGCGATGAACAAAACGACCGATAAAGGTTTGAATTGGTTTCCCGTTGGACAAGGCTTTTTTACGCGGTCGCAAACCGCGATTGCCATTCATCCGACTGACCCAAATACGGTTTACACAGGCGACAACAACGGCGTGAACCGCTCGACCGATGGCGGTGCGAATTGGGTTAATGCCTTGACTGTCAGCAGTTTCTCTTGCAACGACATAGCGATAAAACCAGATGCCCCTTCAGTAATTTTGGCCGCAGGAACGTCTTTGCGGCGTTACGATGGCAGTACGTGGTCAAATGTTTTAAATAGAACAATTTACGATTTAGAATTCAAAACCGACGACGCATCCGTCGTTTTTGCTTTGACGAGAAACGCCACGACTGACCTTTGTGAGTTCTGGAAATCAACCGACGGCGGCGCAACTTTCACCGTTCGCTCGACGGGTTGGATAAGCGGAATGACCGACGGCGGTGGTCGTTTGGCTGTTTCTGCCGCCAATTCAAACGTCATTTATGCCATTTTACTGACGGGTAGCGGCACGCGTTTCGCAAAAAGCACTGACGCGGGAGAATCATGGACAATCACCGATTTATCCGCAAACACAAGTATTTCGAGTTGGGATAAAACAGGTGGACAAGGCTACTACGATTTGAGCATCATGTCGTCTCAAACCGATGCCAATAAAGTCATTTTCGGCGTCACATCGGCTTATCGCTCAACCGACGGCGGCACGTCTTGGACAGCAATCGGTGGTTATTCAGGCACTTATGACTTGCATCCTGACATTCAGGAAATGAAAAGTGCGGGCAATGACGCTTGGATTGCGACCGATGGTGGCACGACTTACTCATCCGATTTCTTCGTTTCTGATGCTCAATACCGCATCATTGGCTTAACAGGCATCCATTTTTGGGGATTTGACAATGGTTGGAACGAAGACGTTTTGGTTGGTGGTCGCTACCATAATGGCAATGCCGCACGGCATGAAAATTACGCCGAAGGCTTGTATTTACGCATGGGCGGTGGCGAGGCGGCTACGGGTTATGTGAACCCCGCTAACAACAAAATGACGTATCACTCTGACATCGGCGGCTACGTGATTGGCACGGCAGCGAATGCGGCCCCTCAGTATTTTTCGGTTTCAAAGTTCCCCAACGAAAGTTATTTTTCGATGGATTACAGCGAAATGGAGTTTGACCCGCGTTACAGCCAAATGTTTTTGCTAGGCAACGACAACCAAGTTTGGAAAACAACGGACAATGGCCTCAATTTTTCATCCCTTTACACCTCAACCGATGCGGCAGGTTACGTCATGCGCGTGGAAATAGCGCGGTCTAATCCAAACGTGATTTATTTCTGCGAAAAACGAGCAGCCGACGGACTGATTTATAAATCCATCAACGGCGGCACGTCGTGGACGCCTTGCGCGACGCCTTCGGGTTTAACAGGTAGTCAACGCCACCGATTGACAATTGCCGTAAGTGGTTCAGATGCCAATACGCTTTGGGCAGCTTACAGAACGGGGCCAAATGGTAGCAAAATTTTCAAATCAACCGACGGCGGTGCGTCTTGGACGAACCTTACAACGGCCACTTTGAACGGCGCGACGTTGAGCGATATGACGCATCAACTCGGCACAGACGGCGGTATTTATTTGATTGGCGACTACGGGAAAGTCTTTTATCGCAACAACTCAATGAGCGATTGGACGGCTTATGCAACAGGCTTGCCCGTGGCTCTGAACGGCGAAATATCAAGAATAAAGTTGAATTACAAGAAGAACAAAGCGCGTATTGCGTCGAGCATGGGGATTTGGGAAGCGGACTTGTTTGAAACCTCCGCAACGTCTTTCGCGCAGCCAATTGTTGACAAAGCGCAAAGTCTATGCAGCCGCGACACGTTTAGTTTTAGCAGTTATTCAGTTGAAAATGGTGCGGCCACTTACGCATGGACAATTACGCCGACCCCTCAGTATATCAGCAGTACAACGGCTCAAAATCCGAAAGTTGTCTTGGGGAATCTCGGCAATTATACCGTGAATTTAAGCCTAACCGATGCCAACGGGACGGTCAGTCAAACCATTACAGATATGGTGTCTATTCCGACAGATAATTGCGCCATAACGACGACTCCAACGAAAACAGGCACGTTTACAGGAACGGCGAGTTCCAACGCTAAAAGCACGAAACCCGCGCCTAATTTTGGCGCGTCGCAAGACTTTACAGTGTCGTTTTGGTTCAAATCGGCGTCAACATCAAGCGACGCGGCAATGGTGACCGATAAAAATTGGAACAGTGGCGGCTACAACGGTTGGGTTTTTTCATTGAGTAGCGGCGAAATTTGGTTCAATATCGGCGACGACCAAGGCCACCGCATTGATTTGCATTCCGTAACGACCTACAACGACAATGTTTGGCATCATGTGAGTGCGAGCGTTACACGGACAGGCAATGCCGTTTTATACGTTGATGGCCTAAGCAAAGCAAGTACAAGTGCAGCGGCTTTGTTGGATATTTATTCGGGTTATGTGTTGGCAATTGGCAGCGACCCGAACAATAATTATCCGTTTGCGGGGCAAATAGATGAAGTGAAAATATGGTCAGCAGCGTTGAGTCAAAACCAAATTAGAGAAAATATGCACCTCACGGCAACGGCAAGTGAAGCCAATTTGATTGATTATTATCAATTCAACGACGCCACGACCAATGAATACGACCGAGGTGGCAACGTGAACAACTTGACGTTAAGTGGTGCTGCATCGCGGTCAACTTCGACAGCTCCAATCGGCGGCGGCACGTCTTTCCGTATCACGGTCAATGCAAGTGGTGAGAAAATCTTTACAGGAACGGATGTGAAACTCACTTTTCCCGCGTCTGGGGCCTTGCCAAATGGCGAATTGGTGGTCAGTCAAATAAACAATGCACCTGACCAAGTACCAACGACGGCTTTGTCGTCAATGAGTCGATATTATGTCGTCAGAAATTGGGGAACGAACGCCGCTTTTGCCCCCCTCAGTAATTTGACCTTTGAAAACGTTGGTAGCTTTGCCAACGGTATCGCATCAGATTATAAACTCTACAAACGCAACAGCAATGCCGAAGGCGCAACATGGGGAACTGCCGCCGCCACCGCCACCGCTAGTTCGCCCACTACAAACGGCGGCTTTTTGACCTTCGGAACAGGCAACAGCGTAACGAGTTTTAGCCAATTGATGTTGAGCCGCGAATCACTTTTACCTGTCGAATTGCTTGATTTTCAATGCGTTGCCACCAAGAATGTTGTAAACCTCACTTGGAATGTCGCAACGCAGCTCAATACTGAGGGGTATCAAATCGAACGCTCAACGGACGGCGGACAGACTTTTGAGCGCATCGGTTTTGTCAAAGTAAAACTAGCAACAGGCAAAACGACGGCTTATACGTTTACGGACGTGCAGCCGATTGTTGGCACAAATTATTACCGTTTGAAGATGCTCGACACCGACGGGAAATTCGATTTTAGCCCAATTCGGTCGGCGATACTGAGGGGGTCTGATTTGGATAAATTTTCTATCTATCCAAACCCCGCTAACCGTTCTGTAACCGTTGATTTTGTTACGAATCGAAAAGGCCGCGTCGAGATTGAACTCGTTGACGTAACGGGTAAATCCATCCTAAAAACGCAAGCGGCATCCGAAATTGGCACCAATCAATTCCCTGTCAATGTCTCAAAAGTTGCCGAAGGCACGTACTTTTTGAAAATGACGGATGGGCAAACGGTGTCCGTGCAACGGTTGGTAATTGTGAAATAATGTTCTATGAGTGTGCAACAAAAAAATAAGGTCACTGCCTTGCGACAATGACCAATCGGATTTTGGAAACACGTTAAATTTCAACGAAGTAAAAAATATGATTATAATTTGATGATTGAACACCTGTATAAGCATGGGTGCTGCTGCGCGTGACATCTTTTTTTCTTAAAATCCTTCTAAACCCTGATTCTAAAAAACAACACCTAACCCCATTAAATCCGCTTGCAATTGCGCCGCCGACTGAAAATGAATCCCATGAATCCCCAACGAACGAGCCGCCTCAATGTTCGGCAAACTGTCGTCAATAAACACCGCCGTCGTCGGTTCAACATTGTACCGTTCCAACAAAATTTGGTAAATATCCAAATAAGGTTTCCGCGTTTTTTCGACACCACTCACGACAATACCGTCGAACCAATCCAAAAAATCATACCTTTGTTGTGCCACAGGAAACGACTCGTGCGACCAATTTGTCAAAGCCACGATTTGATATAAACCACTGTCTTTCAGTCCTTTAAAAAGGTCAACCGTCGGCTGAATAGCCCCGCCAAGCATCTCTTCCCAACGCCCGTAATACGCCCGAATCTCAGTTTTCCATTCTGGAAATAAAGCAATGCGCTCATCCGTTGCGTCAGCAAAAGTACGCCCCGCGTCTTGTTCAACGTTCCAAGAATACGGGCAAACGTGTTCAAAAAAGAACGCCCGTTGCGCGTCGTCGGGAATAACGGTTTTAAAAACATATTCAGGATTCCAGTCAATCAAGACGCCGCCCAAATCAAAAATAATGGTTTTCATAGTTGCCATAAAATTAGAATAAAAATGATGAATGATAAATGATGCGTGATGAATTTGCAAACGTAGAACACCCCCTCAGTATTTCAAGCATTTCAAGCCATTTTTACATAAATTTACAGAATCATCGGTTATTTATCGCAAAATAAAAACATAGCGGTAAATTCATTGATAATCAATTAGTTACAACTTGACGCGGGTTTTAAACCCGCGTCAAGTTT
>JAYSRS010000711.1:0-7325 GCA_043720935.1 Saprospiraceae bacterium | reverse complement strand
AAATGGTGTTTTTGCGGCAAAAGATTTAGGAAATTTGCAAAATTTCCTAAATCTGACACCCCCTCAGTATTTTGCGACATAAAGCCGATAATTCCGCAATTTTATACCCTTTTCCATTTTTCTTCAACATCACAAAGGCCCCTCAGTATATTTTGCCTAATTTTGCCCCATGATAGCGACAGCAGAAAAAATAAAAAAAGACATTCGCTTGCTCAATAAAGCGCAAATTGTAGCAGTTATAGAGAGTTTGGGCGTGAAAAAATCGAAAGGCGTGCTGCTTTATGATTGGCTTTGGAAGCAAGGCGTGGGTTCGTTCAACGATATGACGACCTTGACGCCCGCTTTGCGCGAACAATTGGCCGAAGAATTTACCATAAATCTGATTCAAGAACATAAAATTCAGCGCAGTGACGATGGTACGATTAAAGGCCGTTACCGCCTCCACGATGGGCATTTGATTGAGGCCGTTTTGATTCCAATTCCTTCCGAAAATCGTTATACGGTTTGTGTTTCGACCCAAGTTGGGTGCAGTTTGACGTGTACTTTTTGCGCAACAGGCCGCATGGAACGCAAGCGCAATCTCGACGCAGGAGAGATTTTTGACCAAGTAGTAGCCATAAACAAGCAATCTTTGGCCGCTTTTGGGCAACCTTTGACGAACATCGTATATATGGGTATGGGCGAACCTTTACTGACTTATCCTAATGTGATGCGGAGTATTGAGCTGATTACGGAGGGGTTGCTAATGGCCCCAAAACGGATTACGGTTTCGACGGCGGGCATTGCGAAAATGATTAGAAAAGCGGCAGATGACAAGGTGAAATTCAATTTAGCGGTGTCACTTCATGCCGCCGATGATAAAAAACGCCACCAAATTATGCCGATTAATGAGCATAACAATTTGGAAGCATTGACGGAAGCATTGGCTTATTTTTGCAAAGTCAGAAAAAAACGGATTACGTTGGAATACATTGCCTTTCAAAATTTCAATGATAGCCTTGAAGATGCGGCGAATTTGGTTAAAATCTGCAAAAAATTCCCCTGTATGGTCAATATTTTGGAATATAATCCGATTGATAACGCGCCTTTTCTGAAATCTGCCGACGAAAATATTGATTTATTTGCCGAATATCTGCACAATCACGGCATCATGGTCACGTTCCGCAGAAGCCGTGGCCGAGATATTGACGCGGCTTGTGGGCAATTGGCGAATAAGGGTTAAACAAACTGGCAAACTTGTCCCTCAAATTATTGTACCCACACATTCTTGATACTACTTTTTTACACAAATCAAAGAAGCACTATTTTTTTAGATTTTTCCTTAAATTTAGAAACTCCTTCGTTCTAAGTTAAAAATTTTAAAAACGCCGATACATGAATCGCAGAGATTTTCTCTCCAACACCTTACTTTCGGCCTCTGCCGCTACCCTGCCCTTTTCGGTTGACGCCGAAAATACCCCCTCAGTATTTACAGAAAAATTGATCGAAAATCCGCCCCGCAAACGTGTTATACGCGTGGCTCATTTAACGGATATTCACATAAAACCCGATAAAATTGCGGAAGCGGGCTTGGCTAAAGCCTTTAAAAGTGTTCAATCCTTGAATCCGAAGCCCGATTTTATCCTCAACGGCGGCGATTCCATCATGGATGCCCTCGACAAAACGAAGGATGAAGTGAAGCAACAATGGGCGTTGTACAAGTCCATTTTGAAGGCCGAAAATAGCTTGCCCGTAACGCACGTCATTGGCAATCACGATATTTGGGGATGGTTGTCGAGGTCGTCGGACGCGCTCAAAAATGACCGATTGTACGGCAAAGCGTGGGTGGTGGAAGAACTCAAATTGCCAAAACGTTATTACAGTTTTGAACGAGCGGGTTGGAAATTCATCGTTTTGGACTCCACACAACTCAATCCAAGCGGCGGCTACACGGCGTTTATTGACGGGGAACAATTTGAATGGCTAAAAGCGGAATTGAACGGAACAGCGGCAACTAAGCACATTTGCATTGTCAGTCACATTCCAATTCTCTCGATGTGTGCAGGTCTATTTTTCGGTAAAAATGAAGCAAATGGCGATCTTTTGACCAAAAACAACATCATGCACCGCGATTTCTTCAGAATTAAGGACTTGTTCAAAAACCACTCAAACATCAAGTTGTGTCTGTCGGGTCACGTTCATTTGCAAGATTCTGTTGATTATTTGGGCATCAAATACTATTGCGACGGGGCCGTTTCGGGCGGTTGGTGGAAAGGCAATTATCAAGATTTTCCACCCGCTTATGCCGTTTTGGATTATTACGATGATGGGAGTTTTGAACGCTATTTCGTGAATTACTGAGAATGGCCCACTGATTGGACTGATTGGATTGATTTACACTGATTTTTTTTCTTTCTGAATGACAAAAAGCAAATCAGTGTAAATCAATCCAATCAGTCCAATCAGTGGCCCATTTCACAACTACTTGACCTTCACCACCTTTCGATAAAAAACCGCTTCGCCTACGCGCACTTGCAAGAGATAAACGCTTGATTCTAAACCTATTGTGGAAAACGACCGATTAAACACCCCCTCAGTAATTTGCTGATTTTCTAAACAATTGTCTATCAATTTTCCCGTCAAATCATAAAGCCTTAAAGATACTTTTGCCGTTTTTTCTAACGAAAATTGAACCCTCAATTGTTCATCAAAAGGATTTGGGGCAACGGAAAAACTGTGAAAAGCCACCTCATTTATCCCGATTGACTTCAAATCAACCGTTTTAGTAATCGTATCTCGACCGCACGCATTGACGGCAATCAAACGGACAGTATAAGGTTTTTTTATGGCATAAACGTGGGCAGGATTTAACGTAAAGTCCTGCGGCGTACCATCACCAAAATCCCAAATGAGCGTAAAAGAATGGGCCGTTTTTGTCGTGAAACGAACAGATAAAATATTGTTAGAATCACTTTTCCATTCAAAATCCGCTTTGGGCAACGGGTCCACTTCAACGTGTTCAATTTTTCGACTCTGATGAACACCCGTTGCATTTTTCACTTCTAAAACAACGTCGTATTTACCACTTTTTCTATACAATACTGAGGGGGTACGTTCGGTCGAAGTCAGCGGCTCGCCGCCTTCAAAACGCCAAAGATAATTTTGTGCGTCCGTTGATTTGTTGTCAAAAAGAACGGTTAAGGCGGGACACGCCTTCCGCGCATCGGATGTAAAAGCGGCAACGGGCGGCGGTTCAAGCGGCGCGTTCTCGCTTAAAAAAATGGGCGTTGTCGTCAAATCTATATTTTGCGAAGCGATTGTTGACACCCTTCGGTCTTGCGTCCACGTCCACTCGCGTTTGTATAAATTATTGATTGCCAAAGCATTAGGAAAATTAAACGTTGCTGCACCGTATTCCGCTAAATCTGCCGTGGCCTTTGCCCAAAAGACGTAGGTGTATTTTCCCGTTGCCGACTTAAAAGCAGCCCCAATTACTGAGGGGGTAGAAATATTGAGCTGTCGGGTACGTATTGAATCGAATTTTAATCCAAATAAAATTTCGCTTGTCGTTTTGAACGCCACGCCTTGCACATTGAGCGCACGCGTCGGCGGCGGCGACGTGAGTTTTTGATACAAACCCATCGCTTGACTTGCGTCTTGTGCCATTGCCAAACTTGATTCTTCTGAAACACTTTTGACGTTCATTTGCACGATGCCGTTCATAGCCGCCGTGACGTAGGATTTTACAATAAAATTGCGTTGAATTTCCTCCGAACCAAAATTCATTGCCCCGCCAAATGCCTTACGCGGGACGTTAATTTCACCAATTAAGAACCTTTTTTGAGGAAATTGACGCCCATCGTAGCCATAATTGCTCAAAACGGCTTGCAGAGAATCCCGTTGACGGGTGATACTCGCCGCCGCCGCATCTGTGTTGCGTTTGTAAACAAGTTGCCCAAGTGCTTGGTCATAACCTGCCAAAGAGCCGTCAAAATGCGGAAAAACGTTGTACAAAACAGCGTCAAAATACGCCCCGCCACCTAACGGATACTGAGGGGTTGCCGTCGAAACGCCCTCCGCAGGATTGTCGGTTGTGCGACAAACGGCATCTAAAAAGCTCGTGAAACCCGAACCTGAATAGACCACAAAGGCCGTCGAATCTTCGCGTTTTATCACTTCATACGCTATCCGCATCATCCGAACGAGGTGCGAAACGGGGGCTTGAATGCCAATTTCGCAAGGGTCGGGCTGATTTTCCCACCAATTGTTTTGCCAATTGCGGGGTTTCCAACCGTTTTTGCCTTCAATATCCCAGCCTGGCGTGTCTTGGATTTCCCAAAATTTGACTTGATTTTTGTACGTTTTGACCAAATCAGAGACGTATTTTGCATAATAATTGGAATCATTGACAGCAGAACCCGTGGCGTTCCAAATATCCAAATACATATTTTTAAACAAATGCGAGCGTTCTCGATAGCAATAAAAATTAGGGTCTTGATGTGTCGAATCGGGCGAACCAATAGTCAAAGTCAAGTCGCGCAAGTCCAAATTTTCAAAATGCTGAAAGGCTTTTTTACGAATATTTATGCCCCAAAACTTTGTAAAATATTCGGGCAAAGCCGTGCGAAATGCTTTTGCCCCAACGCCATCTACATTTATTTCCTTATTGCCCGCCGCGATGTCCGCAATTTGTTCATCTGTCCAACCTTCGACAAAACGGGCATTCACACCCGCCCTAAACGTGCCGTCATACTGAGGGGTCGTTTTTTGCGCCGTAAAATTCGGTGGTGCTTGCGTGGCGTTTTTTATGGTGAATGTTTTTGTCAAATGAGATGCGCCACAACGGTTTTTAGCCGTCAGAGTCACGCTCACATTGCCCGATTGATAAAACACTTTTTTATAATTTGGTACAAACGCCGTCGTGCCGTCCGAAAAAGACCAAATCAAAGAATCGGCATTCAGCGACGACGCATTTTTGAGTAATATATAAGGTGTCTCAACCGTCGCTGCGAAGGCAACCGTTGCGGGTTTTTCGACAGAAATTAAGAGCGTTTGCTTTGAAAATACGTTGCCATTTGCATCTTTTGAATCCAATAAAACGCGGTATTCACCTTTCGGAAACGGTCTTGAAAACGACTTAGATGTTTCCGAAACCGTTTGATTTTGGCTGATTTGAACCGTCCACGTCCGCGTTACTGAGGGGGTCACATCTTCAAAAAATAGCGTATCGCCTTCACAGGCGAACTGTTTGGACACTTTAATTTTCTGTTCTGTCAGATAAATTGGATTGGCCGACAGAACAATATTTTGCGCAGCTATCGCCGTTTGATTTTGGTTTTCTGAAAATAACCAATCACGCTTGATGACATTTGTGTAATTGAAATTGCTTGAAAATGAATAACTTGCGGTGACATTTTCGTTTTTATCTACTGTCGTTTTAGCCCATAAAACATACGTCACGACGCCGTTAGAATCGCGTACCGCCGCGCCATCCACATTTGGAGGCAAATTCAAAGACCGCGTTCTGACGGAATCATAGCCTTTTCCAAACAAAATTTGGCTTGCCGAACGGTAAGCCATGCCCAATTGCGTCGGTTTTGGTCGTAGTTTGTTGTTGTAATTCAAACGCTCGTACAGACCCATAACATCGAAACTATACGTCGCTGTTTCAAAGGTCGTTTCTTCCGCAATTTTAAAAATATGCAATTGATGAATGTCATTTTTTAAACAACTGACAATCGCTTTTGCTGCCCAATTGCGTTGTGCATCATCCGAGCCGATAAAATCGCCAAATGCCTTGCGTGGGAGGTTGGCTTCTGTAATCAAATATTGTTTTTTAGGAAAGCGTTGACCTGTATAACCGTAATCCCGAAGGACTTTATCAAATAATTCTTTAACACGTCCCATGTCCGCACCCGCCGCGTCGGAATGTCTGAAATAATCAAAATCTTGTCGTTGATTGTTGTAGGCGCGCAAGGCGTCGTCGAAATGCGGATACGCGTGATAGCCAATGCCGTCAAAATACGCCCCGCCGCCGAGCGGATACTGAGGGGTCACTTGTCCGTTGTTCGGATTATCGGTATTGCGTAAAATAGCGTCCAAAAACGATGGAAAACCAAGCCCCGACGTGACAACATACGCATTTGGGTCAACCGATTTAATGATTTCGTAGCTAATCCGCAGCATTCGGACGTAGGTTTGAATCGGCGCGCGGAGTTTATAATCGCAGGGTTCGGGGTTGTTGTCCCACCAATTGCCAGGCGCACCACGGTTTAGCCAACCTTTGCCGCCCGTGAAATCAAAGCCAGGCTCGTTCCAAATTTCCCAAAATTTGACTTGCTTTTTGAATTTATTGGCGATGCGCCATACGTACAACGCATAGTAATTGTTGTCATTGACGGGCGTTCCGTTTTGGCCATTGTCCCAAATGGGTTCATACAAATTTTTGAACACCGTTGAGCGCACCGACGGGCAATAAAACGCCGTGTCTTGATGGGCAGGCGATGGGAAACCGACTATCAAAGTATTGTCTTTCAAACCCAACGAATCGTAGAATTTGAAGGCATTGTCGCGGACATCGTAGCCAAATTGCTCCGCAAAGTCCTCAAAAAAGGCAGGTCGGACGGTTTTTGCACCAATACCCGCCGCCCCTGCTTTCGGATTACCCGCCGCAAGCGTTGCGAGGTCTTCATCGGAAAATCCTCTGAAAACGTCGAAGTTGACACCCGCCCGAAAGCCCCCGTTGTAAGGCTCTACGCGGTCGTTAGCGGTGTAATTGGGTTGTTGTGCGAATATACTGAGGGGGGTACAATTTAGAAGGATAAGCAGTAATTCGAGGTAAACGGGCGTGTATAAAAACTTCCTCATTGGCTTCTTAAATGATTTGTTCAATAGTTAATAAGTATTGTCGAGCCGCAAAATTACGATATAATTGCTTGTCGGTCAAATAATTGTTTTTGTCTTGTTTAATTTAACGGAATTGGGGTATTTTTGAGACTTTTCTTTTCAGGTAGCAATAGCCCTAGGCGTAATGGGCCACTGATTAGAATCGAACGGCACGTACTAAAAATATTTTTTAAAAAAAAGGCACTCAATAATTGCGTATTCCTAAAAATCGCCTAATTTTAGGCATTGAAATTTTAATTCTAATTTGTTATCCACCCAAATAAAACAACGCATTTACTACCTACTCATAACGACACATCGTTTCTTTTCCGTCCCATGTTTTTTATTTTTTTTCATCATTCTTAGAGACTTTTCTTTTAGAGAGCAATAGATTTTTTGCTCGCTTCGCTCGCAAAAAAAAGAGGAGAGGTGGTTCGTTTTTCGGGCTTTGCCCGAAAAAC
>JAYSRS010000710.1:0-7335 GCA_043720935.1 Saprospiraceae bacterium | reverse complement strand
TTTATGGATTCGACTGGTTGACACGGCTTTTTAGTTTCCTTGTTTATGATAAAAAATCAGCGTAAATCAGTGGAATCAGTGGAATTAGCCCAATCAGTGGCCCATCAATCATACTTAAAATAAAAACATCATGTTACAACTGACTGACATTCCGCACATCAAGCATCTTGATAGTGGCAATTTTTTCCTCATCGCTGGCCCATGTGCGATTGAAAGCGAAGATTTAGCGATGGAAATTGCTGAACGCGTGAGCAAAATTTGCGATAATTTGCAAATTCCTTATGTTTTCAAAGGCTCATACCGCAAGGCCAATCGTTCAAGAATTGACTCTTTTACGGGCATTGGCGACGAAAAGGCTTTGGAAATCTTGAAAAAAGTCGCTAAAACCTACAATTTACCGACCACAACTGACATTCATGCCGACGAAGAAGCGGCAATGGCGGCGCAATACGTGGACATTCTGCAAATACCCGCTTTTCTTTGCCGACAAACGAGTCTCTTGGTTGCGGCTGCTCAAACGGGTAAGATTGTGAACATCAAAAAAGGCCAATTTGCGAGCAGTGAAACGATGGCTCATGCCCAACAAAAAGTCTTGGACAGCGGCAACACAAAAGTCTTTTTGACTGAACGCGGCAACACATTTGGCTATCAAGATTTGGTCGTTGACTACCGAAATATCCCCGAAATGCAGCAACTCGGCGCAACCGTCGTCATGGATTGCACGCATTCGTTGCAACAACCGAACTCAAAAACGGGCGTTACGGGTGGCAAGCCCGCGCTCGTGGAAACGATTGGCCGCGCCGCAATTGCCGTCGGGGCAGATGGTTTGTTTATCGAAACGCACCCGAAGCCGTCGGAAGCAAAAAGCGATGGCGCGAATATGTTGCCGCTTGATAAACTAGAAGCATTGTTGGAAAAATTGGTGAGGATTAGACAGGCGATTAGAGGTTAAAATAAAAAAATACATGTCAATAAAAAAAGCGTTAATCGACCTCAATATTGAGGTTGATTAACGCTTTTTTTATTGACATGTAACGTGATATTTACGAAAGTTTAAAGATTTCGTAAATGTTGGTAATAGAAGATTTTTACATTTTTAGCTATCAAAACTTCAAATGCCGCACCGTTTGCGCCCCTGTAATCAGTTTTTTGAGCGAGTCAATGCCCATTTTCAAATGGCGGCTTGCGTAATCAACAGTTACTTTTTTGTCGTTGTCTTCCGTTTTTACGCCTTCTGGAATCATCGGAATATCGCTCACTAAAAGCAATGCACCCGTTGGGATGTGGTTTTTGAAACCAACGGTAAAAATAGTTGCGGTTTCCATGTCAACGGCCATGCAACGAATTTTGCGGAGGTATTCTTTAAACACTTCGTCCCATTCCCACACGCGGCGGTTTGTGGTGTAAACCGTTCCTGTCCAATAATCTTGTTCGTACTCTCTGACGGTCGTCGAAATGGCTTTTTGCAGCGCAAAAGCGGGTAAAGCGGGGACTTCAGGTGGTAAATAATCGTTAGATGTACCTTCGCCGCGTACTGCCGCAATCGGTAGAATTAAGTCGCCGACTTTGTTTTTATCGTGCCGCAAACCGCCGCATTTTCCTAGAAAAAGCACCGCTTTGGGCTTAATCGCGGTCAATAAATCCATGATTGTGGCCGCATTTGGGCTACCCATTCCAAAATTAATAATCGTAATGTCGCCGCTTGTTGCGGACATCATCGGACGGTTTTCGCCAAGAATCGGCACGTTGTACTGTTCAGCGAACATCTGAACGTAATTGGAGAAATTGACCAAAATAATGTATCGGCCAAAATCACTGACGGGCGTTCCCGTGTAGCGCGGAAGCCAATTGTTGACAATGTCTTCTTTTGTTTTCATAGATAACCTATTGAATTAAATGATGAATTATAAATGATGAATTTGCAAGAGATTTGGTTGTGATATTGGTTGGTACATTTACGAAATCTTAAAGATTTCGTAAATGTACGCCATACCGTAACCCCTAATTCAAAGAAAAAAATTTTGCAAAGATAGAAATAGAAGTTGGAAATATCATTTTTTTTTCTTAAAATATTTTGCAATTAATTAGGCTATCCACAGATTACACGGATTTTCATTAATTAGAGTTTTTATTACTTGATAATCAATGAATTTACAACCATTTTTTATTTTGCGATAAATAGCCGACGATTCCGTTAATTTTTAACAAATGTCAACGAAATGGAATTCATGCAATACCGCAAGCCCGTTGGTTTTGGCCCATCATTAAAAACGTGGCCGAGATGCCCGTCGCACCGCGCACAAACAACTTCATCGCGGCTCATACCGTAGCTATCATCACGGTGGTCATTGACGTGTTTTTTATCAATCGGCGCGTAAAAACTCGGCCAGCCTGTGCCTGATTCAAATTTAGTGTCGCTTTTAAACAACGATAAATTGCAAGCCGCGCAGTGATACGTTCCTTTTTCGTGATTGTCCCAATACTTGCCCGTAAAAGAGCGTTCCGTACCTTTTTCACGGAGGACATTGTAGGCGGCGTCACCCAACTGAGCGCGCCACTCGGCGGGTGTTTTGACAATTTTTTTGAGCGATGTATCACCGTCAACGATAGCCGAAGGTAGCGCATTGTCGTTTGAAGGTGTCGTGGCTTGCGGTGTTCGCGCGTTATACTGAGGGGTCTTCGCTTGGCAAGCTAGGAGCATGAGGGCGGCTAAAAAGAACCAAATTTTCATTTCTATTTCTGTTTTTTATAAATGATGAGACAAAGATGCAGTGTGCATATCACATAAATTTCACGGCTTTACACTGCATACGTAGTAAAACAAACAAAAAAGCGACGTATCAGTTGCTTTAATACTTTTTTTTACGGATAAATTTTGCACCCCTCAGTATTTAGTTACTTTTGCCCCACAAAAAAATAGTTAAGTTACTTAACGAGCGACAGTTTCAACCGAATTATTTTATCTTTTAATCAATCCAATTATGAAAAAAAATATTTTATTAGTTCTAACTCTCATTTGTGTTTGTATCACAAATATTTCTGCCCAAGTCACTTTCACATGGACAGGCGGCGGCGACAACAACTGGAAAACGGCAGCGAATTGGAGCAACAGCGCGGGCGCAACGCCTCTTAGTCCCACGTCAAATTCTACCAACAGTTTTATTTTCAATGGTTCAACAAGCGTAAAAATGGATGTTGCGCTCAATTATTCGCTTAACGCGCTGACAGTCAATAGTGGAACTGTTATTTTAACGACTGATGTGTCTGCTAGTATGCTAATGGGTGGCCCACTTACCATAGCATCAGGTGCAACGTTGTTTTTTGATGGTGCAGCACGCATGGTATTTACCCAAAATGCGAGTACAAGTACAGCGAGTATTTCGGGGACGCTGGAATTAGCAGGGTCTTTAACAAGTGGTACAGATGTGCAGGTTCAAGCATATAGCACATTTTCTGGCCCACAACCACTTTGGACAGTCAATTCGGGCGGCAAAGTCCTCTTATCGGGCGCAAATGCCAAAATTCTTGGAATGACAAATGACCGCATGGCTTTCGAGTCGGGGGCAACGTTTGAGATAACAAGAAATGGCGGTACTGTTCCCGATTGTAACTATAAAACAGGCTCTTTAATACGCATTGTTGGAACAGGGGCTAATGGTGCTGGTTTACCGAGTAATGCTTCCGTTCGTTACGACGGTGACATTGAGTGGAATAGACCCAATCAAGCGGCTGAAACAACACTCAACTGGCCTGTTTCGGCTATTCCCGACATGAACGGTAAGATTACCATGAAAGCGGGTTATTTGAATATCGGTGGCAGCAGTAATACACGATTGACCAACGGTACATTTAAAATTGGCACAGTAGAAGTTCAGGGAGGCGTTCTTAGCATCGGGTCAACTGTTTCGGGTAGTGCAACCGTTTCTGGCGATATAACTGTTTCGGGTGGTACGTTCAGAGTTGGCAACCCTAGCTTTTCAGGTGCTATGACTATTACGACTAATGGCAACGTCACACAATCGGGTGGTACAATTGACATTAGCCCTAACTCTGGAAGTGGTAAATTAATCGCTAAGGGTAATGTTAACCAAACGGCGGGTACACTCACAGAAACAGGCACAGGCGCAACTCCTTCGCTTACTTTTGGTGGTACAAGTGTTCAAAATGCGACTTTTTCAGGAACAGTAAGTGGTGGTAATTTTATTGTCATTACGAATAATGCTGGCAATCACGTTAATTTATTGTCAAATGCGACTTTACCTTACCGTTTGCAATGCACATCGGGCAATCTGATTTTGGGCAACAATAACTTGACCGTTACTGAAACGGTGTTAGGCTCGCGGACAGGTGCGGGTGTTGTGACAAACGGTACGGGCAGCTTGACGCTTAAAAATATAGGTACTAGCGGTAAAAACTTCCCCGTCAGATTTTCTAACGCCAGCCATGACCCCATTTACATCACAAACACCACAGGAACGGCGGATTTTACCGTTCGCGTGAGCAATGTGGTAACGCCTTCAGCCAATTTGAATTTCTTTAATTTGCGGGGTCGCCAGTGGGAAATTGCTTCGACAAGCGCAAGTGCGAACCTTGAATTTGAACCCGACCCACTTGCAGGTACAACACCTGCGGCGGGTGCGAGAAGCATTGCGCATTACAATGGCAGCGCGTGGGTGCAATCAGTTGCGGTAGATGGTGTAAACAATGGTTATCCGTATGCGGCTGATTTTACGGCTTTTTCTTCTTTTGTAGTCGGTGAAACGAGCGTTATTCCCGTCGAGTTGGTCAATTTTAAAGCAAAATATACCAATAACAGCAATACCTTGACGTGGCAAACAGCTTCTGAACGCAATGCCCAACAGTTTGATATTCAACGTTCTTCGGATGGTGTGTCAAATTGGATGAATATCGGTACGGTCAAAGCAAACGGCAATAGTCAAGCCTTGTTGAACTATCAATTTGCGGACGAAACACCTTTGCAGTTGAGTTATTACCGCTTGCGGACATTGGACGTTGACGGCAAGGCACAAGTGTCTAAAACGGTGAGTATCAACCGCAAAGCCAATGGAAAACTGAGTGCGGGGTCAATTTCGAGCCTTTATACTGAGGGGGGTACTTTGACGTTCGACATCAACCTTATTGAACGCGCCAACCTTAATATTACCTTGACAGATGCTGCTGGTAGAGCTGTTTTGACTAAAAACTACGCGACTATTGAAGGCAACAATCTAATCCAACTCAATACAACGGGTTTGGCCAAAGGCGTTTATATCATCAATATCGCCGACGGAAAAAGCAGCGTTGCGGTGAAAATGGTGAAACAGTAAAATAGTTTTGGATGCGCTTGGGAGAGTTGTTTTTACAAAAAAACACGCACTTACTGAAGACTTTAGTTATCTAAAAACGACAAGAGCCGCGTCTTTCGACGCGGCTCTTGCTATTTATAGAAAATAAAAACCTATGTGTCCCATGTTTCCATGTGTTTCCCAAAAAGAAAAACGCTGTGTTCTCTACGTCCTCTGTGTGAGAACAGAATTTGACATCACTTTATCGCCAAAGCGCCATTCACGTCTTCCTCCGTCTGCCGCAGTTTTTCTCGACACAACCGAATCAAATCCGTTGCCCGTCGCACCTTTTCGGCGAGGGCATCCACCCCAATTTGGTCATTTTGAAGCTGCCCGACGAGCGATTGTAGCTCTTGCATCGCCGCATCGTAGGAAAACTCATTTGTTTTTTTTGCCATGATTTTTTAGTTTAATATCGAATAATTACGCCGATATGCTTGCGTAATGGGACACTAATTTGACTGCTACAACTGCTTTGCACTGATTTTTATTATGATTTGACATCAAAAAAATCCTTTTAAATCAGTTGTATCAGTCCAATCAATGTCCCATTGTGCAAATACGTTATCTGTATCTTTTCAAAATGGAACGCGCCAAAGCCATTTTATGTACTTCATCTGCACCGTCGTAAATCCTTGCTGCCCGTTCGTGACGATACCAAAAACCGACCAAATATTCATCCGTCAAACCTGCCGCACCGCCTACTTGGATCGCCCTATCCAAAACATCGAGCATCATTTTAGCCGTTGAGAATTTGATAGCCGAAATGCGGTTGCGTGCTGCTGCCGCGCCGTGTTCGTCAATCATTTTGGCGGTGGACAAAACCATCAATCGCGCCGCATCAATTTCTGCCCGACTTTCAGCAATCCAACCCATAACGAATTGTTTTTCAGCGAGTTGTTGTCCATCGCCCATGTCCCGACCGACTGCACGGCGGCACATAATGTCGAAAGCCCGCTCAGCAATGCCAATCCAACGCATACAATGATGGATGCGACCCGGCCCCAAACGCTCTTGAGCGAGGGCAAAACCAGCCCCCTCAGTACCGATGAGGTTTTGGAGCGGTACGCGGCAATTTGTAAACGTCACTTCCGAATGCGAAAACCAACTATCGTTCGATTCGCCCATAATGCTGATGTTGCGAACAATCTCAAAACCTTTCGTATCGGTCGGCACAAGGATTTGCGATGCCCGTTTATGCGGTGGCGCATCGGGATTTGTCACCGCCATAACGATGCAAAATGCTGCCCCATCCGCACCCGTTGTGAACCATTTTCGGCCATTGATGATGTAATCGTCGCCGTCTTTTACAGCTCGAGTATCTAAGTTGACAGGATTTGAACCCGCCAATTGTGGTTCAGTCATACCAAAACACGAACGAATTTTTCCGTCCATCAATGGTTGTAAATAACTGTCTTTCAACGCATTAGAGCCAAAACGTTCCAAAAGTTCCATATTTCCAATGTCGGGAGCTTGGCAATTGAAAGCGTAATGACCAAACGGCGTCATGGCCAAAGCCTCACTGACTTGACCGAATTCGGCCAAAGTCAAATGGTGTTGCAAGCCCCAAAGCCCGAGTTCTTTGACGCGTTCGCGCTTCTCGACGAGCGTTTTTTCAAAGCTTGAAAACAAGCCCGTCATGTTTTTTTCTGTCTCCAACGGATAGAGTTCGTTCTGCACGAACTCTGTGATTTGGGGTAGGAGCGTGGCAATTTTATCGGTTGCAAATAGGTTTTCCATCTTTTTTTTATTGTAGCACGGACTTCAGTCCGTGCTGTATTTAATGTGAATTTTTTAATCAGAGAAAAATCACGGACTGAAGTCCGTGCTACGAATTAGCAATGGCGAAGGTAAAAAAAAGCCGTTATTGAGGGCGTCAATAACGGCTTTTTGAGAAAAATACTGAGGGGGTAAGTTTTGTTCCTTCTGAATGACAAAGGGTTTTGAGTTGCCACAACTCAGAACCCTTTGTAATTAAGAAGGAACAAAA
>JAYSRS010000709.1:0-2606 GCA_043720935.1 Saprospiraceae bacterium | reverse complement strand
CCGCATTAATCAAGTCCGCCGCCGCTTTTACTGTCTCTGCTTTTGGTTTCGGATTCGGATGATAGCTCCGAACGACAGGATTGCGGGTGTATTCATAGTCAAATTTTTCCATCTGTGCATTCCGCGTAATATCAATCAAAACGGGACCGGGACGCCCTGTATTTGCGATATAAAACGCTTTCGCAAAGGCCGCAGGAATCTCTGCCGCCGTCGTCACTTGATAGCTCCATTTTGTTACGGGAAACGTGCAACCAACAATATCGGTCTCTTGAAAAGCATCTGTTCCAAGCAAATTAGCACGTACTTGTCCTGTTATACAGACCAAAGGCGTCGAATCGAGCATCGCATCGCCCAAGCCCGTAATCAAATTTGTTGCGCCCGGTCCTGATGTGGCAATCGCAATACCTGTCTTACGCGTCACTCGTGAGTAGCCCTCCGCCGCATGAATGCCGCCTTGTTCGTGGCGCGGCAAAATGTGCCGAATACGGTCAGAATAGCCATACAAAGCGTCATAAAACGGCATAATTGCACCGCCAGGGTAGCCAAAAATGGTGTCCACATTTTCTGCCAGAAGGCACATGCAAATTGCCTCTGCACCCGTGACGGTCACTTTGGTTTTTATGGTTTCGGCAGTTCCCGCCGTTGATGTATCCGAATGATAGGCTGTCTTATTCATGCTAAAAATGTTTTAAAAATAATAATTTGGCTCGATTCAGTTAAAGCGAATTGATAATTAATTGGTCGTCAGTTGGAAGACTTGACGGTCAAAAGTAGGCGGTGATTGTCGTTTGGTCAGAACTTTAAACAGCAACCTTACGACGGTCAATGCTTTTCGATTTTTCGCAAATCGTTGATAATCAAATAGATAGTGGTTTGTTAAATCAAAAATCCAATAGTAAAAACAGTGGAGTGAGGAAGGCAAATTGGGGGAATTTATGTTTTTTTGAGACTAAAAAGGGGCCTCATACTGAGGGGGTCTAATTTCTGAAAATCCAATATAAAAAACAAATATGCTTTGGATTTATAAGAAGTTTCCGCGTTACAAAAACAAAAAGGCTTTCCGACCAACGCGGAAAGCCTTTTTTCGTGAGTAAAACGTTGAAAATCAGCCAAATACTGAGGGGGCTTTTTTTTGCTTAATTCAATTTTTCATTAAACAAGCCCATCAAATACCGCACTTCTTCTTCGGACAAATGCGCGACTTCAACAATCGCCTTTTTATCCGTTCTCTTACTCGCCCAAAATTGATAGACTTCATCGTAGCTTTTAAACATATTAGCTACTTCTAAATAAAGCAATTCAGATTGGTCGGCTAAAAATTCAGCGGTTGCTCCCCTAAATCTGCCGCGCAAAACGACCATTCGAGCTTTGTAAGTTAAGCCTTCTTGTCTGCCTTCTTGTCTGCCTTCTTGTCTGCCTTCTTGTCTCAACGCTTGATAAGTATTCATAACGCCTTCTTTTTGTTGTGGTGATAAATAATGATTGATTAACTCATTCCTTTCTTCGGGACTAAGGTACTCCTCAGTAGCGACAAAATCTAGAAAAATTTGAAAAAATTTGAAACCATCGGGAAAATGATGAAAAAATTTAAAGATTTCAACCAGCATATCCTTGATGTTATCCTTTTTTTCAGCGTACGTGTAAGCTAAAAATAAACTTCTTAATAACCCTTTTTCATCCAACGCCAAAATATTAGCATCGGGCAAGCTGTGAACGCTTGTCAAGTGGTATTTTAAGTTTGGAATATAGTCCAAAAGTTCTTCGGGAATGCCTTTGAAACAGTCATGTAATTGCTTGGGGCGAATGCCTTTTTTGCCTTGAAAAACCACAATTGGCACAATAACCGACGGTTTTCTTCGGTTTCTTACATCTTCTCGCCATATCAGAACGATGTATTCCAAGAGTTGTAAAAACAATAAAAAATAAGATTCAATTGATTTTTTATGCTCAAATAAAAGCACAACCGAAACAGGCTTTTTACGATTTTTAGGCGTGTCTTTCAAGTAAGTTCGATAGACGACATCAGAATAAAATTGGTCAAAATTCTCTTTGACATAATTGGTGCTGTCTAACACAAAGTTACTTGTGTCCAATAGTGCAAAGAGTTTGGGATGAAAAACTTCGAGATATTCCAAAGCCGTATTCTTGACTTTCATAATGGTTTTGAAGCTCTTATCACCAACTTGATGTGGTTCTGTTTCGTCTTTTTTTTCTTGTATGTCAACTTTTTCTTTCTTTTCTTGCATGATTTACCTTTCTTTTAGCGGTTTTAAAATGCAAAAATAAGTATTTTTATGTCACATACAAATATTTTTTTTTAACATGGATTCGATTGAATTTAGACGGTGGCCACCTCAATTTTAACTACCGCGCCCTTTTCTTTTTATTATTTTTATAATCTTGAAAAATAAATTCACCCAAACCTTGAAGGCTGCTGTAAAACGCTTTGCCGTTGTTGGCCGCCGTAAATTCTTCGACAAAACTTTGCAAATAAGGGTCGCGGGCAATCATAAAAGTTGTTATTGGTACATCTAATTTACGGCATTGTGCGGCAAGCGACAAGGTGCGTAAAACGATTTGACGGTCGTGGCCAAATGAGTTTTTAT
>JAYSRS010000708.1:0-7343 GCA_043720935.1 Saprospiraceae bacterium | reverse complement strand
AAAAAGCACGCTCGCCCTGATAGATTTCTTTCGCACGCCTTTTTCGCGTAGCGAAAAACAGTGCGTAAACTATGATAGTTTATTTATTTCACGTTCCTAATTATAGTTAAGAATAAAATTTGGTTTACTCATTTTTAAGTAATTTATAAAAATGGCGGTTAGAATAAACAAAATGCAGCCTGAACATTGGGCAGATGTTGCACAGATTTACGCCGAAGGCATTGAAACAGGTCATGCGACTTTTCAAAAAGACATACCAACTTGGGCGGATTGGGACGCGGCACACTTGCCTTACGGTCGCTTGGTTGCGGTCAAAACAGCCGAAAATATCGAAAATACTGAGGGGGTACTTTTAGGTTGGGCGGCCTTGTCGGCGGTGTCTAATCGCTGTGTTTACGGCGGCGTTGCGGAGTTGAGCGTGTATGTATCGGCGGCGGCGCGTAGGCAAGGCATCGGTAAGTTATTAATGGAACATTTAATTCAAGCCGCCGAAATAAACGGTTTGTGGACGCTGCAAGCGGGCATTTTTCCCGAAAACACGGGCAGTGTTCAATTACATCTGAAAACAGGTTTTCGACAAATTGGCTTCCGCGAAAAAGTGGGAAAAATGGACGGCGTTTGGCGCGACACGCTGCTTTTTGAGCGTCGGAGTACGGTTGTTGGCGTGTAAAAAACACCCCCTCAGTATATTTACGTTTTTAGGTGTATTTTTGCCCGAAAATTTAAAATAAACTAAAAATTAATATTTGTAATTTATTGATAATCAAGATTTTAAATTGAATTAAAACTAAAAATAAAATGACTCAAAATCCTTTTCCGAGAATGCACATTTCTCTTTACGTGGCTGATTTGATGGCGACAGTCAATTTTTACTCGACTTTTTTTGGCATTCCTGCCACTAAAATCAAACCGCATTATGCTAAATATGTCTTGGACAGCCCATCGTTGATTATTTCTTTTGTCGAAAATCCAGAGCGCGTGATGTCTAATTTTGGGCATTTAGGTTTTCAAGTAGCCACCAAAAATGAGATGGAGCAACGCCTCATCACGGCTAGAAAACAAGGCATTGTGAGCAAAGAAGAAATGGGAACGTCTTGTTGCTATGCCGTTCAAGACAAATTTTGGGCAACCGACCCCGACGGACATCAGTGGGAAGTCTATTATTTCCATGAAGACGCCGAATTTAATGACCCACATTACGAATTGAGCGACACGAGCGCGTGCTGTATGCCTGCTGAAAACGCCGTAAAATCGGTTAAAATCCTAGAAAAACCACTTGTTTTTCAAGAATTGACTTTGGCAACGGCGGCAGTTTGCGCGCCAAATAGTGGTTGCTGCTAATATGGTTTCACACAGAGTTTACAGAGTTCACAGAGGATTAGTTTCCTCTATTTGTTGTCATTCAGAAGGAAACTAATCGGTGTTGATTCGTGAAATCCGTGAAAAAACGCATTGTATAAAACTTTAAAAAAAATATGGAACAGAAAAAACGCTTTTTATTCGTCTGCATTGAAAACTCAAACCGCAGTCAAATGGCACAGGCTTTTGCCAAAATTCATGGTGGGGATGCCGTCGAAGCATTCAGCGCGGGTTCACGCCCGAGTGGGAAAATTAATCCAAAAGCCATTGAGGCTATGCGACTTAAAGATTATGATTTAACGCAACATGATTCAAAATCATTGTCGGAAGTGCCGCAGGATGTGCCTTACGATTACGTTGTGACGATGGGTTGTGGCGACGAATGCCCGTTTATTCCCGCCAAAAATCGCTTGGATTGGCAAATTCCCGACCCGCGCAATATGGAAATGCCGGAGTTTCTGAAAGTCCGTGATTTCATCGAACAGCAAGTTTTAGGCATTTTGAATTGATATTGTTACGAATCGGTTTATTTTTGCCGCTGTTTGAAAGTCTGTTATTTCCAGTTCCCGAAATTCTAAAGAACAAATTTTATATGGTTCAAGGGTTTGAAATTTACCCCCTCAGTATAAAACGCGTTTTTTGTATTTTTGGACGCTATAAAATTCTTTTAGACAGTTTTGAAAGATTACAAAAATCTAATTAAAAATAGTTGATGTAGCATGAAAAAAGCCTACGTTTTCCCGGGTCAAGCCAGCCAGTTTGCGGGCATGGGCAAAGATTATTACGAAGAATCGTTCCTTGCGCGTGACCTTTTTGAAGAAGCAAATGCCTTGTTGGGCTACCGCATTTCAGACATTATGTTCGACGGTACGCCCGAAGATTTGCAGCAAACAAAAGTGACGCAACCTGCCGTTTTTTTGCATTCGGTCATTCGCGCACGTATGGCGGGTGAGGCGTTTCGGGCCGATTGTGTGGCGGGACATTCGTTGGGTGAATTTTCGGCACTCGTTGCGGCGGGTGGCTTGAGTTTTGCTGATGGTTTGCGCCTCGTTCAACAACGGGCTTTGGCGATGCAAAAGGCTTGTGAAGCACAGCCGAGTACAATGGCAGCAATTTTGGGCTTGGCTGATGACGTTATTGAGCAGATTTGCGCCGAAATTTCTGAAATTGTCGTCCCTGCGAACTACAATACGCCAGGTCAATTGGTCATTTCGGGTTCAATTGAAGGCGTCACGAAGGCGTGCGAAGCTTTGAAAGCGGCGGGTGCAAAACGCGCTTTGATGTTGCCCGTTGGCGGTGCGTTTCATTCACCGTTGATGAAACCTGCCGAAGATGAACTGCGTTTGGCGATTGAAGCGACCGAAATTAACGCACCGCGTTGCCCGTTGTATCAAAATGTGGACGCAATGCCGCACACCGACCCCGAAATTATCAAGCTGAATTTAATCGCTCAATTGACCGCACCCGTTCGTTGGACACAAATTATGCGTAATATGTTGGCCGATGGCGTGACCGACGTTTTTGAAGTCGGCGGAAGTGGCAAGGTACTGAGGGGTATGTTTTCGCAAGTGGATAGGAATTTGGCGAGCGCGGCTTTGTAATAGACACGTATATATATGTGTGCAAAGAGAACATCTGACGACAAATCGGTGTTCTCTTTTTTTTATTATTATCAAATAATTTCAGAATAACATGACGCTTACACTAGGTTTTTCACCTTGCCCAAACGATACATTTATTTTTGACGCCATGATTCACAACCGCATTGATACTGAGGGGGTCAATTTTGAGGTCATTATGGAAGACGTAGAGGCTCTGAATCAACGCGCTTTTCGCCGTGAATTGGCTGTGACGAAGTTGAGTTACCATGCTTTTGCGTATTTGGTTGACGACTACGCGTTGTTAGAATCGGGCAGCGCGCTTGGAAACGGCGTTGGCCCATTGCTGGTTGCTAAAAAAAATATGTCGCAAGATATTGTAAATCAATCACTTATCGCTATTCCCGGGGAATTTACGACGGCTAATTTTCTGTTTAGCTTGGCATATCCCGAAGCAACTAAAAAGCAAGAACTCGTTTTTCACGACATTGAAAACGCCGTTCTCGACGGTCGGGTAGGGGCGGGTGTGATTATTCACGAGAACCGTTTTACTTACGCGCAACGCGGTTTGGTGAAATTGATGGATTTGGGCGCGTTTTGGGAACAAACGACGCAAATGCCGATTCCGCTTGGTGGCATTGTCGTTCGACGTGATTTGCCTTTGGCTGTTCAGCAAAAAGTTGAACGAATAATGAAAAGAAGCGTTGAATATGCCTTCGCCCACCCTTTAGTAAGCCGAGATTTTGTGGAAAAACACGCTCAAGAAATGGACGAGAAAGTACGGCAAAAACACATTGATTTGTACGTCAATTCTTTTACAATTGGCCTTGGACATGGCGGTAGAGCTGCCGTAAAAACGCTTTTTGAAAAGGCGACTGCGCTAAAAATTATACCAACTTACGCAAAGCAAATTTTTCTCAATTAAAAATTAAATTTTTTCTGTTTGTTAATAAAAATCAAATTTACGATTAACTGTTTGAATAATAATTATTTACAAATATAAATTTAATTAATGATAAAAAGACGCATGGACATAAACGGCTAATTAAAATTGATTCGTATATTTTGGCACGATGCTTGTCCTTTGTCAATTGTAAGTTTTGGTTAAAGAATTGTAAAATTCGTTTTCGTGATGCCTGAGTCCCCCGCTCAGGCATTTTTTTTGCAAAAAATTGACCCCTCAGTATCTCTTCAAGTTTTGTTCTTTCTGAATGACAAGGGTTGCGCGTGTATAATAAGCAATACTCAAAACCTTAAAGTTATATTCGGTATCTCGTCCGTTTTCCTACCTTTGCGTTTTTCTACCACATTTTCTACAACCAAAACATACAAAAAAATTGGAAAAAATTCAGCCCGCCGACCTTTGGCAACACCTTACTGACCGCGTCTTGATTGACGTGCGTTCGCCCGCCGAATTTGCGCGTGCGCACATCCCGACTGCCCAGAGTTTGCCGCTTTTCAACGACGAAGAACGGGCAAAAGTGGGGACAATTTACAAGCAAACGTCGCCTGAAAGTGCGTTGTTGAAAGGCTTAGAAATCGTTGGGCCGAAGATGTCGGGTTTTGTCAAAAAAGCGATAAAATGGTCGCCAAATCGGAAAGTCATTGTGCATTGTTGGCGCGGTGGTAAACGGAGTGGTTCGGTGGCTTGGTTGCTGAAATTTGCAGGTTTTGATGTCTTGACGGTAGAAGGTGGTTATAAAAATTATCGCCAAAATGTTTTGCAATCTTTTGATAGTCAATTGATTAAAAATATAATTGTTTTAGGTGGTAAAACAGGAAGCGGCAAAACGTATGTCTTAAAAGAGTTGGAAAAACGCGGTGAACAAATCATTGACCTTGAACATTTAGCCCATCACAAAGGCTCTGCTTTTGGTTGGATTGGAGAAAATCCGCAGCCGACGACGGAGCAATTTGAGAACGATTTGCATGAAGTTTTGCGGCACATTGACCCTTCGCGGCGGGTGTGGGTGGAAAATGAAAGCCGTCAAGTCGGTGGTGTTTTTATCCCCGAAGGCTTTTGGAAACCGTTTAAAAATGCGCCCTTGATTCACCTTGAAGTGCCGTTTGATTTGCGCGTCGAGCATTTAGTAAACGTTTATGGAACGACTGAAAAAGCGGATTTAATGCTGTCTTTTGAAAAAATAAAGAAAAAACTTGGTTTCGATCAAGCAAAATTTGCTATTGAAGCCGTTGAGCGTGATGATTTGAAAACGGCAGCCGCTATCGGCTTGACGTATTATGATAAAGCATACAATTTCGGCTTTGAAACGAACGTCACACCTCAAAAATACGTCTTGGATATTGATACATACAATGCAGCAGAAACGGCGGATAAACTGATTCATTTTTCTAATGGGTTAAACCTAATTTGATAGGCGTTGTTTTGTCCTTATGAACCTAACGCGGGTTTCAATCCCGCGTTAGGTTTTTCTAAAAATATATAAAACCTACTACTGAATGACAAAGAGTTTTGAGTTTGGGATAATTCAAAACCCCTTGTCATTCAGAAGGAACAAAACTGCTAAAATACTGAGGGGGGGCAAAACTTTTAAACGTCTAATTTTTAAAGTTTAATTCGCTTTCTAAATTACCTTTGCGAAGTTAAAAAATTATAGAAATGAATGTCTTACAAGTTATTGAAAATCAATAGTTTAAAACATTCATCGTTCATTATTTATAATTCATCATTATTATTTTAGTCAAATCAAATCATGGAAAAAACTAACGACAATTCGCTCCAATTTATCATGGACAATTGGCAACAAATGGTAAAAAAATACCAAACACCAAACATGAAAAAAGCGGCAATTCAGATGATAACATCATTTTTGCCCTTCATCGGTTTGTGGACGTTGATGTATTTCAGCCTCTCCGTTTCTTACTGGCTCACGCTGCTTTTGGCGTTTTTGAACGCCTTTTTTCTCGTTCGCATCTTTATTATTCAACATGACTGCGGACATCAATCGTACTTTAAATCACGGAAATTGAACGACTCCGTTGGCATGATTTGCAGTCTTTTTAGCTTGATTCCTTACAAATATTGGTCAAAAGCGCACAATTTTCACCATGGCCACAATGGTCGTTTGGAAGAAGATATTAGAGACATCGGCGATTTAAAGGTCTTGACGGTCAAAGAATACAGCCGTTGTACACCGTTTCAAAAACTGGCGTATCGCGTTTTCAGAATGCCCGTTGTTTTGTTCGGACTTATCCCAGTATATTATATTTTAATTAATAATCGCTTTCCACTCATTCGTTTACGCGGTTTTGAAGTGGCAAGACGTTCACTGGTTTGGAGTAATTTATTGACAGTCGGGTTTTACATCGCGTGCTTTTTTCTATTCGGTGCGTGGACTTTTTTGAAAATTCAAATCCCCATTATTGGCTTTTTTGCGATTATTGCGATTTGGTTTTTTTACGTACAGCACCAACACGAACGCGCCTACAAGCATTGGCAATCGAATTGGAACTACGTTTTGTCGGCTATTCAAGGCAGCACTTATTACCGTTTGCCAAAGGTGTTTCAATGGCTAACGGGCAATATTGGCTTGCATCATATTCATCATTTAAGCTCTTTGATTCCGAATTATAATTTGGAAATATGCAAAAATGAAAACCCTGTTTTGCAAGAACACATTACAATAATTGGTTTTATCGAAAGCCTAAAATGTATGTTTCACAAACTCTGGGATGAGCAACAAGAGCGCATGATTACGTTTAAAGAATACCGTCAGTTGTACGGTAGCAAAATGAGTTACTAAAAAAAAGTTTTATGTTAAAGAATGAAAAGGCTAAATTAATAGCCATTGAAGCGATTAGTTTCTTGATGACAGCGGTCGTCGTTGTTGTTGTCATGTATCCGATTTGGACGCAGTTTCCAGAATACAAATTTAATGGGACAAATATTGTCTATATCGTTGCTTTTCTGACGTTTACGCGTTACACTTTTTTGTTACGTTATTCCTTTTTGGCGACGCAGCAAAACGTCAAAATCGGGTTTATTTTGTTCACAATGATTATCATTTTGGGTTTAATTACGCAAATTCAAGACTTTAATGTTTGGATTGACGCGGGAGATCCAGAACGTTTGATGCCACTCGTGCCGCAATCAAAACGCGATGGTTTATTGAATTATATCAAAAGCGAATTCTTGTTTTTTGCCGTCGGGGCGATAGTTGCCTCCGTGTTTTTATCAGGTCGTTTGATGCAGTCCGTTTGGCGGTTGCGAAATAAAGAAGGCGTTTGAAACGATAAAATCAGTAGCGAAAATAGATTTTTTCGACTATGAAACCGACATTTCCCACAGTATTTTGAAAAATAGCATTTACTGAAAAATACTCAAAGAAAAGCTGCATTTTAATGCTTATTCTAAGATTTGGCAAT
>JAYSRS010000707.1:0-22500 GCA_043720935.1 Saprospiraceae bacterium | reverse complement strand
GCTCGTTAAAGAAAAACAAATGGATGACCTTTTGCAGAAAATACTCAACATATAAAGTTGAGTATCAACAGATTAGGAGCATTTTAATAACTACAAATTAATGTTAAAAAATTTGTAGTGAAACCTCAAAATACTGAGGGGTCAAACAATCCCAATTTCTTGTAAAATTGACAAAAATTTAGAGAAAGAAATAATTTGCGTTTGTCCATGCGTTTCCAAAACAAGGAGGTCTTTATCACCCGTCACGATAAAATCCAAATTGTACTGTTCAGCAAAATAGAGAAAATAATCGTCCTTCGGGTCGCGCGAGATTTGCTTTGCCTCAAGTGGCATTTGGAAAGGATGCGAGAAGGCATTTACAGCAATTCGTGCTTGCTCGACGCGCTCAGGAATTAAATATTTTTGAAGATGGGCTCTCGACGATACATCTTCAAATTCGTCAATTAAATTTTGGCAGGCGTAAATTTTGATGTTTGGATTTGTAAAGAACGTTTCAATAAGGGTCAAACGCCCTTTTTGACAAAAACTAATCCATGAATTGTTATCAAAAATGACTTTTACGGTGTTTTTCATAGTACGTAAATCGTTTTTTGGTTAATGTGATTTTTCTAACTGCGCTCTTTTCTCAGCGCGGTAGGCTTTGATTTCAGAATTTATCAGTTCCATCATGGCTTCTTCTGATAATTCTGGAACAGAATCATCTTGAATTTGAGCCATTTTGAGCATAGCCGCCTTGCCTTCGGCTTGTCTTTTTTCCCAATAGCGTTCTTCCTCAGTAAGTTCGGTATCTTTAGATTGCTTAGTTACGGGACTGTTTTTTTTAGCTTGAGATTTGTTGTTACCCTTGGGCAAATCAATTTGAATAGGAAATCGCAGGTCACGTAACGCCGCTAAAAAGTCCTCAACGTTAGCCACATTGAGTGTAAGTTTGATAGTAGCCGTGTCGTTTTTAATTATTGTAGCCATTTTATTGAATTTTTTTACAAAGATAAAGCTAAAAACCTAAGTTTTCAACCAATTTTTATCAAAAAACCTCTTTTATACTGAGGGGTCCTATTTTTCAAAATTATGTCAGAAAAGAAAGTGTCAGAAGTCGAAATCATCAAAGACAAAAGCCGCTACTTGCGCGGGACGATTGAGGAGAGTTTAAACAATCAAATTACGGGGGCTGTGGCTGCCGATGATACGCAATTGATTAAATTTCACGGCTCTTATCAGCAAACAGACCGTGCGATTGACAGCGAACGGAAGCGGCAAAAACTTGAGCCGTTGTACTCGTTTATGATTCGGATTCGCGTACCTGGCGGGATTTGTACGCCGCAACAGTGGCTAAATATGTCTGATTTGGCGAATAAATACGGCGACGGCGGTTTGAAATTAACGACCCGTCAAGCGTTTCAATTGCATGGCATTCGCAAGCGCGATTTGAAGGCAACTATTAAAGGTTTTAATGAGGTGTTGATGGATTCTATCGCGGGTTGCGGCGACGTAAATCGTAATGTGATGTGTAATCCGAACCCTTACGAATCGCCTGCTCATGCCGAGATTCAAGAAGATGCCAAGCGTATTTCCGCGCATTTGACTCCAAAAACGTCTGCTTATTGGGAAATTTGGTTGGAAAATCAGAAAAATGACACATCTGAACGCGTTTCACCCGTTTCGCCCGAGGGCAAAATGGTGGCAAAAGCCAACGATTTAATCACCCGTTTGACGGCTGCACCCGACGATGAACCTGTTTATGGCGCACATTATTTGCCCCGTAAATTCAAGATTGCGATAGCGATTCCGCCGCACAATGATGTCGATATTTTTGCAAATGACGTGGGCTTAATTGGTATCGTGAAAGACGACGTTTTGCAAGGCTACAACGTGGCAATCGGTGGTGGTTTTGGGATGACTTTTGGGATGCCCGATACATATCCGCGCCTTGCGGACGTGATTGGTTATGTCGAAAAATCAAAAGTCGTGGACGTTTGTGAGAAAATTATGAAGGTTCAGAGTGCTTGGGGCAACCGTGAAAATCGTAAATTTTCCCGCTTAAAATACACGATTGACCGCGTTGGTTTGGACGTTTTCAAGGCCGAAGTTGAGAACCGCATCGGCTATAAATTTGAAGAAGCCAAGCCTTACACATTTGAAAGTTCGGGCGATAACTACGGCTGGTCAACGAATTACAATGGTAAATTAAATCTAACATTATTTATAGAGGGCGGTCGCATCAGAGACACCCCTCAGTATAAACTCAAAACGGCACTCCATAAAGTTGCGCTGCTAGGTTACGGCGATTTCCGTTTGACGGGCAATCAAAACGTGATGATTGGCGATATTTCACCGAATCGAAAAAACGATGTTCAAGATATTTTGAGCGAACACGGCGTCATGCGCGAGACGTTCAAACAGACGGCTTTGCGCTTGAATTCAATGTCGTGCGTGGCCTTAAATACGTGTTCGTTGGCCTTCGCGGAAGCTGAACGCTACTTGCCACGCTTGATTGATAAATTAGATGCGTTGATTCGGACAAACGGCTTGGACAACAAGGCAATTAACATACGAATGACGGGCTGCCCTAATGGTTGTGGCCGTCCATATTTGGGCGAAATTGGTTTAGTCGGTCGTTCGCTTGGTAAATATAATTTATATCTCGGCGCATCGCACAGTGGCGAACGGCTTAATAAATTGTACAAAGAAATGCTTGATGAAACGGAAATTATCGCCACTTTGAAGCCTATTTTTGAAGATTATGCTAAGAATCGGCAGCAAAATGAGTGGTTTGGTGATTTTGTGATTCGGCAAAATTATGTGAAAGCGACGGTGCAAGGGTTGGATTTTCACGCGTAAAAACCAATTAATTATCATGAATTCATTCATCAAAACAGAAAATACAGTCGAAAACGCCCAAGATACTGAGGGGGTAGTTTCTGAATTCAAAATTCAAAATTCAAAATTAAATCCCGATTTAACGACGACTGAAACAGAGGGTAAAAACCCTTTGTATCCGATTTTTGTCAAGTTGGAGAAGTTTGAGGTTTTGGTGGTTGGCGGTGGCAATGTGGGTTTGGAAAAACTAGAATCTTTGCTTCGCAATTCGCCAAAAACGCGGATTACCGTTGTTGCGCCCTTCATTCGCCCCGAAACGCGGGCTTATGCAAACAAGTTTCCACAAGTTATTTTGCTTGAAAAACGCTTTGAACCGTCTGATTTAGACGGAAAAACGTTTGTTATTGCCACAACGGACGATAAAGCGGTGAATATTGAAGTCAAACGCTTGGCGGAAGAACGGCGAATTTTGGCAAATGTGGCCGATACGCCTGACTATTGCGATTTTTATTTAGGCTCAATTGTTCAAAAAGGCAGCTTGAAAATTGCGATTTCTACGAATGGAAAATCGCCTACGGTAGCCAAACGCTTAAAAGAAAATTTGAATGAGATTTTACCCGATTCGATGGAAGAAATCTTGAACAATATGGGCAAAATTCGAGAAGTATTGAAAGGAGATTTTGCCAAAAAAATTGAAGTTTTGAACAAAGTGACTAGTTCTTTAGCCGCCGATTCAGAAGCCGTAAAAGCGATAGAAACGGGGCAAAAATCAAGCAGTTTGTGGGATAAGGTACGTTCATTTTGGGGGTAATTAGGAAAATTTACTTTTTTAGAAGCCCCTCAGTATTTTCTATGAAATACACTTTTTTTGTCATGTACTTAGAACGCATTTAAAATTTACAACAACATGGATACAGTAATAAAATTTATAGCCGATAAAAATATGCTTTTTGTTTTTGGCATATTGGTGTTTTTCGGCGTTTTGGAAGCCGCTTTTGGTTATTTTTCAAACTCTAAGCGTACCAAAGACGATGTGCTTGTCGAGACCATTAATACGTTTTTTTTGATGGTCATTACCAAACCAATCGTTATGTTTTTGGCGTTCCAATTGATGAAATTGGCTTTTCCAAATCAAGCAGATGCGGTGTCATTTTTGCCTTTTTGGGCAGGTTTAGTCATTTTTCTATTCGTTGATGATTGCTTGCAATATTGGTATCATCGCTTATCGCATGAATACAAATGGCTTTGGAAATGGCATCGGGCGCACCACACTGCGACTGAAATGGGGCTTTTAGTGTCTTATCGAGAGTCAATTTATTTTTTTATGCTCATGCCGAATATCTGGTGGTTGGGCGTTTTTACTTATTTTGGCGGCGGTGTGCCTGTTGCTGTAGGGCTTGTTTTGAAGCAAATAGTCGTTATTTCTTCGCATAGTATGGTGACTTGGGACACGTTTTTTTATAAAAATAAAGCCTTAATGCCCATTTTAAGAGTCTTGGAACGTATTTTTATAACCCCCGCTTTTCATCATGCACACCATGCGGTTTCAAAAATAGACGACATTGGCAATCCGAATGGCAACTACGGCAATATGTTCTCAATTTGGGATCAATTGTTCGGCTCAGCCAAATTTACCCATGCTTTTCCAGCGGCTTATGGCATTCAAAACGACCCTCAAGATTCATGGTTAGCGCATAATTTCTACCCGCTAATCAAATCGGATAAGGCAGGTTCTGAATTATCGAAAGATTATACATTTGAAAAAACAACCGTCAATGAACCCGCTATTTTGACATTAAAAGAAGGCGATTACCTTTATTGTGCTTGTGGTTATAGCAAAAATCAGCCATTTTGCGACGGTTCGCATCACGGCACAAAATTTCAACCCGTAAAATTTACAGTTAAAAAGGAAAGAGCCTACAAGATTTGTCAATGCAAAGGCTGCGCAAAAGCACCATTTTGTGATGATGCACATTTGAAAATGACGTAGCCAAGACCCCCTCAGTATTTGAGCGTTTTTTTAATAAATTACACATTAAATTGGGTATAAATCTAAAGAACAAAATTTTATTTCTAATCGTGGCCAATTAAAATCAAACATTAATAAATCGCACGACTGCCTTTACTTTGTATTTTTATTGACCAATTTTTTATCAACATTCTCTAAATATGGCTTTTCTGACAAAAACTGTCGCCTCGAAAAGCGACTACACGACACAATTAACGGCGCGTCTTGACCGCCTTAAAATACAAGGCAATTACCGTTATTTCTTAGAATTGCATAAAAATGCTAGAAAACAACCTGTTTTTGATTTCGAAGGTGGGATGTCGGATGTCGGACACAGTGCGGCATCTCCGACATCTGACAGCCAAAATCTGAAATATACTGAGGGGATTAAAAAATCGGCAACGAATTGGACAAGTAACGATTATTTGGGTATGTCAGCCGATGCGGACGTGATAGACGCCTTCGTTGCGGCAGCAAAACAGGATGGTATTGGAAGCGGTGGCACGCGCAATATCTCAGGAACAACGCAACGGCATCGGCAGCTTGAAAAAGCCTTGGCGAAGCTACATAACAAAACATCTGCGCTCGTTTTTGGCAGTGCTTATACCGCAAATTCGACGGCAATTTCGACTTTGGCAAGGGCTTTTGACGATTGTATTATCTTTTCAGATGCTGAAAATCATGCTTCGATGATTGAAGGTATAAAATTGAGTCGTTGCGAAAAACGCGTGTTTCGGCACAACGATACGGCACATTTGGCCGAATTACTCGCCGCCGAACACATTGACCGCCCTAAAATCATCGCTTTTGAGTCCGTTTATTCGATGTCGGGGACAATTGCGCCAATTAAAAATTTTATTGAATTGGCAAAACATTTTAATGCGTTGACCTATCTTGATGAAGTTCACGCCGTCGGTTTGTATGGCGAACGCGGCGAAGGTGTTGCGGGGCAATTGGGTTTGAGCGATAATATTGACGTGATAAACGGGACTTTGGCAAAGGCTTTTGGTTGCGTCGGCGGTTATATTGCGGCGTCAGAATCGGTCGTGGACTACGTGCGGAGTTTTGGCGAAGGCTTTATTTTTACGTCTTCGATGCCGCCTGCAATTTGCGCGGCTGCCTTGGAAAGTGTCGAAAAAACGGCTATTTCAAACGAAATTCGTATAAAATTTCATAAAAACGTCGAAATACTGAGGGGGGCACTTCGAGAAAAAAATATCGAATTTGAGGGACAAGACGCGCACATTACGCGGATTGTGATTGGCGATGCGCGGCGTTGTCGGGCGATAACAGACCGTTTGTTGCGCGATTTTAGCGTGTATTTGCAACCGATAAATTTTCCGACTGTTCCGCACGGGCAGGAGTGTTTACGGATTATTGCGACGGCACGGCATACGGAGAAACAGATTTTTGAGTTGGTGGCGGCGTTGAAGGCATGTCTTAAAAAAAGTATTTTATGAAAATCATCTGTCGAAAATCAAATCTCTCCAAAGCGCAAGGGCAACTTGCACAACGGATTTTGGTGCAACATTTTCCCGATGTTTCGATAGATTTTTTACACAAAGAAACGTCAGGCGACCTTGACCAAACGACGCCTTTGTACCAAATGATGGATAAAAACGTGTTTTCGAGCGATATTGACGCGGCTTTGAGGCATGGGTCGGCAGATTTTGCGGTGCATTCTTTGAAAGACGTTGGCGAAGAAAGACTATTGAGCGAAGGTGATTTTCATGCGGCTGTTTTTGAGCGTGATTTACCGCATGATATTGTGATTTTTAAAGCCGATATTTTACAAAAACTCAAAGAAAATAGGCCCCTCAGTATTGGCACGTCTTCGCTACGTCGTGAGGAGTTAGTCCCTCAATTTCTACAAAAAGCCTTACCTTTTGGTGATTTTTCTAAGGGAAAATGTATAATTCAGATAAAACCTATTCGTGGAAATGTCGAAACGCGCTTGCGAAAACTCGTTAATTTTGACGATTACGACGGCATTGTTTTGGCGGCGGCAGGTTTAAATCGGTTGTTGAAATTTGCGTTTTCGCATGACGTTAAAATTTTATTGAATGGTACGTTAAAAATGTGGTTGCCGCTTGTCGAATGTCCGCCCGCTTTGGGTCAAGGCGCGTTGTTGATTGAGTGTTTGAAAACGAATCTGGAAGCAGTTGAAATGCTCAAAGCCATTGATAATCAAGCACTTAAAGCGCAATTGCTTGCCGAACGTGCCGCTACTTTGGATTTTGGTACAGGTTGTCACCAACGTTTTGGAGCTGTTTTTATCGAAAATAATGACTCAAATGGTGAAAATACTGAGGGGGGTAATTGTGTGATTTCAAATGGAAAAACGGCGACTGGTGCGTCTGCAAATCGCTTTGTTTTTGAAGCAGATAAGCGTTTGGCAGGTAAAAAAATCGTTTCGGCAACGGATTTTATGAGGGATTTTTTTGATTATGAGTTTTACGATAAAAAACGTATTTCCCACACCTGCGAGGTGTTGCAACACCTCGCAGGTGTGGGAAATACGTTTTTTATCGCGCATCATCGGGCTGTAACCGATGAAGTAGCAAAAATACTGAGAGGGCATTCGATTTCGGATTTCGGATTTGGGATTTCGGACACGCCACAACGCCGACATCCCAAATCCCAAATCCGAAATCGCGTGTGGGCTTCGGGAACAAAAACGTGGTTTGAATTGGCCAAAAAAGGGATTTGGGTAGAAGGTTGTGCGGATGGTTTTGGCATTGATTTTTTGAAAAATGCTTGGCAATCGCCGCTTTTTGGCGTTTCTGAAAGCGAAATTATCTTGTTGACCAATGAAAATTCTGCACGCGATTGGCAAAAAGAAGGCCGCATCGCCATCGCTACTTATCGGCTAATTCCCAATCTTTCAGAAGGTTTAATAGCCGCTTTACGCGATGCCGAAGTGATTTTTTGGACAAGTTTTAAGCAATTCCAAGCCGTTCACGATGTCGGATTTGGAATGTCGGATGTCGGACACAACGCCTCACCGAAATCCGACATTCCAAATTCGACATGGATTCACGCGTGTCCTGCGGGAAAAACGGCGCGAAAACTCCGTGAATTGGGCATTGAACCCGCCGTTTTTCCGAGTATTAAAGCATTCTTAGATTACTCTAAATGAGTTGTTTTGAAGTGATTTTAGGATAAAAGGACTTAAACGCCTGTTTTTCCTAGATAATTGTCAATGAAAAATTGGATAATCCAATGTAATGTACCAAGCACTTGGGGAAGGTCGGTTTTAGGCTTTTTGTCAAGGTAGAACGTATTGTTTTCATATTTAATAAAAATCCACTCCGTTCCCGTTGTCGCACAGCCGTAAAGTGTTGGCAACTGTTTACCTTCTTGTTGATTGAACAAATTAGCGGCGTATAATTGCGCCGAACATTGAGCAACACCCCAATCTAAATTTTCATCTTTTGCTTCGGCAACTGAAAAAATCGGTGCTTCGATAATAGGAGAAGGTGGCGTGAGGGCGAAGAAAAAATCGCAAGGCCCTGCCAAATCATCTTCTGCACTGATATTGACTTCTTCGCCCGAGAAAAAGGCAATTTGGTCTTGATATTTGTCCAAAACCTCCAATAAGATGGGCGAAATCAAGCGTTCCGACTTCGATTTTTCGTTAGTCGGCGGTGAAGAATAAGCCCGTTTTAAGGAAATCGTTAGCCATTCACTAGGTTCAATAGGCGTAATATCGGCCTTTGCAAAAAGCTCGACGGAGACGAAAGGCGTTCCAAATTTCGCCTTAATTTGATGTATTTTTTTAAAGTTACTGTAACCCATTTTCTTAATTTTATGTACAAATATACACTATTTTAAGAAAAATGGGCGAAAATGTATAGGAATGTACTATTAATTTTCGCGCTGGTTTTTTAATTGCGGCGTAGCTGCAAAATCTTGGTAATATTTGAACAACCAACTATTTTTTACGCGGTGTAACCGCGAAACAAACGGTTTTGCGGTTACACCGCATGAAAAATTAAATCTATGTGATGTGTGTTACCAAGATTTTGCAGCTACGCCGCAATTAAAAAAATCAAAGAGGACATTGTTGTTAATTTACAATTTTATTTTTTAAATGATTGATAATCAAATTTTTGTATAGTCAAATTTTAATTAATATATGAATCAACGCCGCCTACGCGCAAACGCGCACATCCGTGATTTAGTTGCTGAAACAACGGTCAGTCAACACGACCTTATTCAACCCATTTTTGTGGACGAAACGCTTTCCGAACGTCAAGCCGTCAAAAATATGTCAGGCGTTTTCAGCGATACTGAGGGGTCTGTTTTGAAACAAATTGAAGCCGATTTGACCGCAGGTGTGACTAAATTTCTGCTTTTCCCTGTGCCAAAAGACCGTTTTGAGACCGTTTTTAGGTTTGATTTTGCTCAAAATGTCGTTGCTAAAATCAAGGCTGAGTTTGGTGACGCTTTGTGGCTCATCAACGACGTTTGTTTATGCAGCTACACGACGCATGGGCATTGTGGGGTGCTAAATACTGAGGGGTCTAAAATGTTGAACGCGGAGACCGTTAAAATACTCGCCGATTATGCGCTTGGTTTGGCGCAAGCGGGTGCAGATTGCATTGCGCCGAGCGATATGACGGATGGGAGAATTGGGGCCATTCGGCAGATTTTAGATAAAAATTGCTTGGAAACCACGTCAATTATGGCGTATTCGTCAAAATTTGCGTCCAATTTTTATGGGCCGTTCAGAGACGTTTGCAAGTCTTCGCCGACAGGAACGACCTTGAAAAATCGAAAAACCTACCAAATTGATTACCGAAATGGCAGCGATGCCTTGCGGTCGTCTATCCGTGACGCACAGGAAGGGGCGGATTTTTTGATGGTCAAACCCGCTTTGCCGTATTTAGATATTATCACAAAACTGCATCAGAAAACTGATTTGCCCATTATTGCCTACCACGTTAGCGGCGAATATGCCGCGATTGATTTGTTGGCACAAAATGATTTAATTGATAAAATGGCGGCGCATTTGGAGATTTGGACGGCTTGCAAAAGGGCAGGGGCAACGGGTATTATTACGTATGCGGCGCGAAGTTTTGGCGAAATATAAGAAAATTTGCTTAAAAATTCGCTGGACACACCACCGTTCCCCGTTTTCGTGGCGTCCGTTTGTTGCCATATTTGCCGCCGCCGCGACCCGTTCCATTGTCGTTGCCGCGATACCAAAGCCAAGCAAAATTGAATTCAAAACCACCACGCCCATAGCTTCCTTGCCGCAAAACGGAAGTATTTACGTCGTAACTCGCGCCAAAACTGAACTGCCCAAAGTCAAAACGAATGGTCGGAATGACGGCATCTAAACGCAAACCATTTGTTTCGGCGGCTCGATTGAACCGCATCGTAGCCCCAATTTGCAAGGCATTTGCCGCCAAAACACGGCTATCGCTGCCCCAACGGATATTGGCATGAAGCCCCGTATTGAGTTGAAAAGCGCGGGCTTGCATCGTAAAAAACGCCGTCGGGATGATGTAAAGCCCATCATTGACGCCAAACATCGCCGAGGCGTGCGCCGACCAACGCTCGCGGAGGAGTGAAATAGAATCCCTAAAAGCCGAAATATTCGACGTTTTAGTGTTCAAAACGCCGCCAAGATGCAGCAAAGAGCCGCCCATATTGAACCAAACCAAGCTGCCACGCCGCCAATTAGCATCGTTATTATCGCTATATGTCAACGCCACACCGACACCCGCGTCGCCGTACAAACGGTTCGGAAAATCGTTCAAACTCGCTGCTTCGCCCGTCGGCAAATTGAGGTTGTAGCCCGTCCCGTTGAACTGTTCGCTCCAAGCGATATTGGAAAAATCGAACCGCCGCCAAGCCATACCTGCTTGAAAACCGCCTGATAGAAAAACGTATTTTTGGCGACCAAAATCACCTAAATTTTTAATGTATGACCCATTGATATTCAATTGAGATTGCCGCAAAGGCATCTTTCCCGCTTGGTCATAAAAACCCGAAACAGCGAGGCCAATAAAGTCTTCGTTGCCGACAAAAATAGCGTGTTCGTAGCTGCCTTGCGTCGTCGAATACGCCCCGTTGCCCATCACAGCGGCCCACTGACTGCGGTGCGATGCTTGAAAACGGCGGGTAAAATCGCCCCGCAACATACCCGTCAAAGCAGGGTTGAGCTGCGGACTCAACGGATTGAGCGATGAATGAATGTCTTGTGCCGAGAGTTGTTGCACAAAAACGAGGAGGATAAACGCGGTTTGGCGATATTTTTTCATTGTTATATTGTTGTTTTTTTTAGAATTTTTAGCCAAAATACTGAGGGGGGTCAGCGTACCAAAATCACGCTGCCTTTTAGTGGCTCGGAGGTTGACATGCCGTCTAAAAAGATGGCTTCTAGTGTCCACGCATAGACTTCGGCGGGTTGTGGGGCGTCTTTAAAAATGCCGTTCCAACCGAGTTCGGGGCGGTTTGCTTCAAAATTTAAGCGTTCAAAAACCATTTCACCCCACCGATTGAAGACGCGGAAAGCCTTGATTTGTACCACATCTTTTGAGGTTTGTGGGAAAAACCAATCGTTTGCGCCATCAGAATTTGGCGAAAAAGCGTCGGCTACATTCACGCTTTTCAAGGAGCGGATGAAGATTTGGAACGAATCTTTTGCCGTACAACCCGTTGAATCTGAACCGATTACGAGATAACGCGATGGGAAAAACGGCATCAAAACGGTTTGGATAGAACGCGGTGAGCGAATGCTCGAATCACCCGTTTTGCCGACGACGCGCCATTCAATTTGTCGAATCGAAAAATTAGCCACGGCTTTTCTCTGCACGCTATCGCCTAGCTGCAAATAAGCATCGCCGCCGCCGTCAATACTGAGGGGGGGGCGACCGCCGACAAAAATGCTTGCAGAAATTTTGCAATCTGTCGCCGAATCTCTGACGAAAAATGTGTAATTTTTTTGACCCAAAAGGTTGTTGAAAATCGCTGTTTTCACCAAGGCCGTCGAGTCGTCTTTTGCGAAGCGATAAACGCCTGAGCCGCCGACTGCGTTGAGCAAAACCGAGCCTGTTGCGTCGCCACAACTGTCGGCTTTTGTCGTTGTCAAGAGCTGTAACGGTGTTCGGACGATGACTTGGCCCGAATCAATCCGTTCGCAGCCCGTTGTTGGGTGGATGACGGCGTATTTCACCCAAAAAATACCTGCTTTTGGAAACGTGAGAATAGGATTGCGCGTCGAATCGGTCAAATTCAAGCTGTCAACCCAAACCCTGCCAAGCGTTCCAAGGAGGATATTCGGTTTGATTTTAATCACATTTTCACGACAGACATCGGGCTTTTCATAGGTCAAACCATTGGTTTTTGGCGCGGCCAAAACGGTGATAGAATCCACAAAGTCGTCGAAACCGCCGCAAGGGTGAAACACCCGAAACCGCACCCGAAACACACCCGCTGAATCGTAAGTCTTTGATATAGAAGGACTTGTACTCGTCGTTCCGTCGCCAAAATCCCAAAGCAGACCTGCCGAATAAGGCGTTAGACTTCTAAAATTGACCGTAAAAGGTTGACAATTGACGCGTTTGTTGAAAGCAAAATGCGCTTTAATATTAAGCGGATAAACCCAGACGGTAAAGGCCGTGGTGTCGCTGCCGCAATCACCGACGACGATGAGTTGTATATTGATTTTTCGCAGCGTGTCAGTGTTGTTCTCAAAACGTTGGTCGGGCGGTAAAACGGACGTAAATGATTGATTGTCAATGCGCCACGTTTGCCGCGTCAGTCGTCCGCATGAGGCATTGACGAAGCGAACGATGCCGTTTGCACACACCGTATCAGGCCCTTGAACCCCTGCAAAGGCTTGGATTTCAGGCAAAACGGTTAGATTATTTTCAAAAATGACGGCGGGACAAACGCCCGTTGTGGCCGTCAATTGCAGTTTGTAGAGCGAATCGGTGCAACCAATGTTCGACATACTGAGGGGGCCTATTTGCGTTTGCGTAAACGACTGATTTCTGAAAATCCACGCGTAAGTTGTCGAAGTATCGTTGCGGGAAACGTCGTTCCGAATCGTCGCGTTTTGACCCGAACATATTGGATTTGGGGTAACTAAAAACGTCGATTTGGGCGGTGCTTTGGCAATAATAGACTGTTTAACTGTATCTAAACAACCTGCAGCGTTACGGATTTCAAGTGATAAACGCATCGTTCCTGCGTGTTGAAAGGTGTAATTAAACGGTTGTATGGTGCTTTTCAACGTATCATTTATGAATAGACGAAACGTCCAACCCGTCGATGCTTGACCCGCGCCGAAGGTGACGGGCAAGCCTACACAAGCCGCCGTCGGTGCTGTTAAATTAGTTGTAGAGATACTGTTTATGGTAACATTTAACGAATCATAACTCACACATATTGAATCAGTTACAACATAAAAAACGGTTGCCGAAGGTGGGAATACGGAGGGGTCTATTTGCGTCAGCGTTTGCCCCGTGAAAGGGTTGTTTAACCTGAAAATTCCGCCCGTCGGTTGTCCGATTGGCAATGGAAACGGGGCGACTTGACGGCTGTTGCACAACACAACATCGCGCCCAGCGTCAATCGTTGCCAAGCCCCCGACGCGGACGGTGATGCTCTGACTGCTCGCACATTCGCCCGTGCCGTCCGAAAACGTCAACGTATGCGTTCCAACACCCGCTACTGAGGGGTCGAAAATGTTGCCCGAAAGCCCCGCCGATGTCGTTGACCAACGCCCCGTGCCACCTGAAGACGTGGCGCGAAGGGTCATTTTTCCGCCTTGCCGACAAAGAATCGTGTTGCGTGTCGCTAATTGTAAGGCAACTGGGCCCGTCACATTAAAATTAATACGTTTTGTATCGTTGCCACAAAGGTTCGTTAGGCTTGCCACAACCTCATGCGCCGTCGGGCTTATCGGTGCTTGAATGCCGATGTTTGGGTCGAAAGTGAGGCCATTGAAGGTGTAAACCGCGCCCGCAACAATTGGATTTGGTTTATAGATAAATGATTGACACTTAGATACTTGTGCGTCCAAAGTCAGTCGCGCGGCGGCTAAAACGGTAATCGTCCGACTCGCTTCTCGCCGACAAACGCCGACGCCGCGCCCGTAGGTCAGTGGAAATGTGCCAGATACTGAGGGGTCAAAAAACAGGCTGTTGCCGCGTCGAATAATGCGGGTTGATGGCGTAATCGTACCGCCGAGGGGTGCGACATCAAGGAAAAGTAGTCCGCTATTCAAGCAAATTGTCGTGTCCGTGGTTGGTTTTTTAAACGACACATCGGCGGCAGCAAATATGTCAAAACTATCTGATTGAACAAGCGCACCGCAAGGCGTTTGTAGCCGTGCTTCGACAATGTATGAGGTATTTTGAATGAGTGTAAACCCTAGATTGGCATCGAAAATCGTCCCGTTTATCGTGTAAATTGCGCCCGCAACGATGGGCGAAGGTTTGTAGAGAAACGGCAAACAGGCGTCTGCTTGCGGTGTAATTGTTAAGGTTGACGCCGCCACAACCGTGATTTTTCGCGTTGCTTCGCGCAAGCAAACACCCGAACCACGCTGGTATTTAAGCGAAAACACGCCGACTACTGAGGGGTTAAAAAACAAGCTGTCACCGCGTCGGATGATGTTTGCCGCAGGCGTAATTGTACCACCTAATGGCGTCGTTTGCAAGAAAATTAAGCCCGAACCACGGCAAACGGTCGTGTCGGCGGTCGGTTTTAAGAAAAAAACGTCGTCTGCCGATACAATCGAAAACGTATCGCGTTGCTCTTGGTTGCCGCATTCATTTTGCAAACGCGCAATCACAACATGGACGCCAAAACCTGCCGTAAAACCTGTTGACGGGTCGAACGGCCCTTGCGTTATACCATCCAAAAAACGTTCATACGTTGCTCCAACAACAGGTGTTGTAATTCTGTAAGGTGTCGGCGCACAAGCATCTGTTTGCATGGGCAAAGACAAGCCCGCCGTTGACAAAACGCGGAATTTTAAGGTATCAAAACTTGGCTTGTTACAGCCATTGTCAGTTTTCAAAATGATGGTGTAATCACCCGCTTGCGGAAAAACGACGACAGGCACAATGGTATCTTTTCGAGGCGAAAAATTGACCGTATTAGGAATAGATGACCATGTATAAATCGTTGAATTTGTGGAGTTTATGCCTGTTAGTATAACTGGCGTGCCGCCGCAAACGATGTAAGGCGATGTCTGCGTTTGAGTACCAGAACGCACTTCTGCCTTGGCTTTTGGCAAGCCAGTTGCGGTAACAATTTGGGTCAAAATGCGTGGCCCGCAACGATTCGTAACCGTCAATGTGACCGTAAAATTACCCGCCGTATTGTATCGATGCGTAATTGTTGCCGCGCTGCTTGTTGAGGTTGTACCGTCGCCAAAATCCCATAAATAGGTTACTTCGGCGGCGGGTGCATTGGTACACGTGGCGTTTGTAAACCGAAAATCGACGCCTACACAGACGGGTTGTGGGAACGAAAATTGGACTTTGGGTTTTACCAAAATCCGAATCGGCGTTTTGATATAATTGCTCGTAACACCCGCCGCACATGTCCTAAAAGCGACCATCGAGACCTCCAAAGTTCGTGGCCGATTTGACGCCAAGCAGGTGTCGCTGCCAAAATTGTAGATATGCGTCGCACTCGTCGCCCCGCGCACGACGGTCACTTTCCCATCGCCCCAACAAAACGCGGTGCTGTCAATCGTGCCAGTCGAATTATTCAAAAAGGTAATTTCTTGCCCTTCGCAAAACTCCGTCGCGCCGTCTAAACCACCACGTGTATTGATGGTGTCTCCTGCACATTCGGTGAGCAATAAAGGCGTTCGGCAGTCATAATTTTGCGCCGATATATTGGTAAAAAGCAATAAAAAAAGGAGAAATGAAGCAAATTTCATGGCGTTTGACGGGTATTTGAGTCATTAAACGGGTTAAAAACGAGTGAATAAAAACGGTTATACTCTGTAAAGGTAAAACGCTTTTGCCATTGATTATCGAAAACAAAAGCGATATGTTACTCTTTTTTGTAAATTAATTATGGCCTCTTTAAAATGGACAAAAAAGAGGGAGCTATTCCTTGCGAAATAGCCCCCTCAGTATAAGCACTTAAAAAAGACGTTTAAGTGATTTTATTGCTTAACCGAACGCTTTTATTAATTCTTCGTTCCTTAGATTTATGCGCGCCCTAATTCTTAATTCTTAATTCATTTACACGCCACTCCATGCTGAAAATCCACCATCCACAGGAATAATTGTCCCCGTAACGAAACGTGAAGCATTGCTGCACAACCAAATACACGTACCAATTAATTCATCTGCTTCGCCAAAACGCGCCATCGGGGTTTTGCGGATAACGGTTTCGCCACGCGTTGTGTAACCGCCGTCGGGCGTTGTCAATAATGACCGATTTTGTTCTGTAACGAAGAACCCCGGGGCAATCGCATTGACGCGGATGCCTTCGCCAAATTTTATTGCCGTTTCGACCGCCAACCACCGCGTAAAACTGTCAATTGCGGCCTTTGCCGTTGAGTAGCCTACCACGCGGGTAACAGCTTGTTGCGCCGCCATAGATGAAATATTTATAATGCTTCCTTGCTTTTGACGCGCCATAACTTGCCCAAAAATCAGCGTCGGCAAAACCGTTCCGTCATGGTTTAACTCATTGACTTTCTTATAGTTAGCGAACAAAATATCGTCAAAGAAATTTTGGTCGGGCATCACCACGCCGCTAGGCATATTGCCCCCCGCACCATTAATCAAAATGTCAATACGTCCCCATGTATCCACGACTTTTTGACGGGCTGCTTCCAATTCTGTTTGGTTCAAAACGTCGGCCACTAAGCCCAACGCTTTACCACCTTTTGCTTGAATTTCGGCAACCATAGCGTCAATTTTTTCGGGTGTTCGCCCCAAAATCCCAACTTTAACGCCGCGTTCCGCAAGGGCTTTGGCGAGTTCTCCACATAAAATACCCGAGCCGCCCGTTATGACGGCGACTTTGTTTGAGACATCGAAAAGAGTGTCCATTTTTATCATTTTTGAAGATTAATAACTGAAAATACGCAATGGCACACTGATTTGACTGATGCGACTGATTTACGCTGATTTTTTCAGTAAGTATCTTAAAAAAATCCTTTTAAATCAGTCGCATCAGCCAAATCAGTGTGCCATTTAAGTCGCTTTGCGTAACATGAGTAATAAGTAAAAATACTGAGGGGGTCTCTATTTGCTAATCGCCGCAGGATTGAAAACGTCCGCTTTTTGCCACTTGACCGTTTGTTTTTTAATGGGTTCAAAAAAAGTAAACGTGGAATCTGCCTTTAAAATGGGATTTTCCTTGGGTTTTTCAAAATTTTCTACGATTAACGCTCTCGGCGTTTGGCAAGAGACCATTGTTAAAAGTAAGAAAAACAGCGTTTGAATTTTTATTGTTTTATTAGAATTAAGTAGTTTACCAAATTTATTTTGAAGAACTCTCCGAGGGTTTGTAACTCTCGGAGAGTTGCAAGTGATTGATTATCAAAATTTTATTAAACGCATTACTGAGGAAGTAAATTGGAGTTTTGAATTACAGGTTTTGAGTTGCGTGCAACCCAAAACTTAGAACCTCAAAACTCAATATTGGAAAATCTTTCCACCCGCCATGACTTCTTGCGTTTTTTCATCAAAAACCACTTTTTCACCCGTCCGATAGGCCGCATTCGACATAATCGTGGCGATTGAGTGTTGATAACCCGCTTCAATCGGTGCGTTCGGTTGCTTGCGGCTGCGGACGCATTCCATCCAGTTTTTGATGTGGTTATGCGTCAGTGTATCAGCACCTGTATTGGCCGATGTTTCGACTTTTGCACCTTGCAACTTCATGGGTGTCAATAAGTTAGGCTGCAAATTCATCGCCGATGCTTCTCTGGCACGTAAGCCGCCTGTTTCTGAAATCTCGTTGGTGTCCAAGTTAATCATACCGCCATTTGAATAGTACAATTCCTTGGTTTCGCCATTTGCGGAGTTAGAAAAACGCGACGTGAATTGGACTTGGAAGCCCGAACTCATGTCTTTTGGCCCATAATCGAAGACTACCGTCATCGTATCGGCATTTCTGCGACCGTCTTTCCATTGATAAATGCCGCCGTTTGCAACCACGCTGCGCGGAAATTGCAGACCGCTAAACCAGTTAACTGTATCAATTTGATGGCTCATCCATTGCCCTGGAATACCCGACGAATAGGGCCAAAATAGGCGATATTCCAAGTATTTTCGAGGGTCGAAGGCTTCAAAAGGGCGATTTAAGAGAAAACGCTTCCAATCCACATCCGCTTCTTTGAGGTCTTTGACCAAAGCAGGACGCCGCCAACGACCAGGCTGATTGACGTTCCAAATCAGTTCGACCATCACGACGGGGCCAAATTTGCCCGATTTGATGTAGTCCGCCGCCGCGTGATAGTTTTCACCGCTTCGGCGTTGTGAGCCAATCTGGACAATTTTGTTGGATTCCTTTACAGCTTTCAAAACAGCGCGGTTGTCCGCCATTGTTTCGGCCAATGGCTTTTCGGTGTAGCAATCCATGCCCGCTTTTACGGCTTCAATGGTGTGAATCGCGTGTTGGAAATCGGCGGTACTGATAAAAACGGCGTCGCAGGTTTTTGAAGCGTAAAGTTCGTCGTTGTTGCGATAGGTTTTAATATCCGTCCCTAACTCCTTGTCAATGAACGCTTTACCTTCATCGCGGCGGCGATTCCAAAGGTCAGAAACGGCCACCATTTCAAAATTCATTTCCTTCATCATGGCTTTGAAAGGCGGCACATGCGAGTTTTTGAAGCGGTCGGAAAACCCCACACAAGCCACGCGCACACGGTCGTTTGAGCCGATAATACGGGCGTAAGATTTGGCACTAAACGCCAACGAACCCAATCCAGCTAGGGCTGTATTTTTAGCAAAATCACGTCTGTTCATTACTTTTTATTTTAAGATATTAAACTAATTAAAAATGCGGTAATTTTTTATAATTGGTGGGTTATTGTCTTGAAATCAGTCAAAATACTGAGGGGTCTCTATTTCAATTCTCTGATTTTAATATTTTTGTAAAATACATTATCGCCGTGGTCTTGCAGCAAAATCAAGCCTTTATCACCTGCCCCGAAGCCTTTGTACGGCTCATATTTGCTTCTTGCTACTAAAGCATTAAAAATATTGCTTTTGCGTTCGTACTCGACAACTTTGAAGCCGTTGAGCCAATGTTGAACGATGTTATTAGGATAAACCACCACGCGTCCTTGATTCCATTCACCGATTTTACGTTGAAAACGCTTGTCTAATTTCGTCCGTGGAATCAAATCGTAAAGGCTCGACATTGTGCGGTTTTCGACTGAACCAAGCTTAGCGTCGGGGTGTTTTTCATCGTCTAACACTTGAAATTCTAAACCAATACCTGACCTTTCATTCGCTTTTTCAGAGTTTAAATCTTCATTGACAAAATATTTTACGCCCGAATTGGCGCCTTCTGTCAATTTGAAATCAAAGACCAATTCAAAGGCCCCAAATTGCTCATTTGTCACGATGTCGTTGCCCGTTTGCGAGCCGTCGGACGCGTTTACACTCATGATGCCGTCCATGACAACCCACCGTTTTTCGGGCATTGTCGTTTTATGCACGCCCCGCCAGCCTGTGAAGTCTTTGCCGTTGAAAAGGAGTTTGTAGCCCTGCTTTTTCTCTTGTTCCGATATATTGTTTTGTAGTAAATTAATAACAGGACACGCGTCCAAAGGGCTTGACTTCAAGTCCGTTGTCTGGATTCTGATGTTTTTCCAACGGATTTTCATGCCTTCCTTCATGTCGCCATAAATCGCATGAACTTGAAGCGAAATAAAGCCTTTTGCCGTCACATCATCCACTAAATACGCCGTTGGTACGCCGTTTATCCATGTACGTAGTGTGTTACCAATCGCTTCGATGCGGTATTTATTCCATCCGCCCAGTGTGAAGGCTCTTTTGCCTTCGGGATTAAAGTTTGGAATGTACAACCAATCGCGGCGGGCTTCGTCGTAGATGCCACCCGACCAACCACGGGTCGTTGGGTCAACTTCCATTTGGTAGCCATGAACGCGGCCATTTTGATAATCGGACTTGGACAAACTGCGGAATTGAATGCCCGAATTCATCGCATTTTCCACTTTTAACTCCACTTCAAAGATAAAATCGCTGTATTCTTCGTCCGTGCAGAGGAATGAATTAGTCGTATTAGCAACGGTTGTACCGACGATTTCGCCGTATTCGACGGTATATTTGGCTTTGCCGTTCTTCTGATTCCAACCTTTTAGGGTTTTTCCATCGAATAGCGAAGTCCATTTTTCTTGTTTTTGGGCAAACGTTGAGAGGGTAATGAGCAAGATGTTTAGAGTGATAAATAGGCGTTTTTTCATTGAAAAAGTCTTGTTTTGTAAGTGAAAAAGTTAAAATACGGAGGGGGTGTCTTAATTTTTTAATGACCTAGATTTTAGTATCCAATTTTTTAAACGCCTTTACACTATCATAAGTGTAGGCGGTTTCTATTGCTGATGTAAATTGTTGATTATTAATTGAAATAGGAATGTTATTAGCAGAAAGAACGCGTCCTTGTTGTGTCATTTTAGGCTGCTTTTGAGTGGCATTGAGGGTTAAAAAAATGCTTTTGGGCTTTAAGTTTTTATCTTGCATGGCTTGATGTTTTGATTTTTTTTAAGCGTCGTCGAGGCGTTTAGACCTCGACGACGTTAAAAAAGTGACTAATTTTAAGTTCTTAATGACCAAATACTGAGGGGGTGCTTGGAATTAAAAATTAAGGAATTAAAAATTGGAGCGACAGCCGCCGCGTGGTCAATTTTTAATTTTTAATTAAATCAATATCCTGGATTTTGTGGAAATGCGACATTACCACCGTCCGTCAAGTCAATTTGTTTTTGCGGAATTGGACGCAAATTATGAATTTCTTTTACAACTGCTGCTTGTGGATTGTACAATTTGACGCGTTCGACGAGTTTGCCCCAACGCTTCAAATCTTGCCAACGGCCTTGCTCACCGACGAGTTCACGACCACGTTCTTCCATCAACATATCCATTGTGCATTGTGCTTCTGTGATGGTCATGCCCGCTTCTTTGCCAGGCCATGCGGCGCGTTGACGCACTTTATTGATAGCGGCAGTGGCTTCGGGTATTTTGCCTTGCAACAACTGCGCTTCTGCCAATAATAAATACGTGTCCGCTAAACGGAAAACGAAATAATCACGCGTTCCTTGCGGTGCAAATACGTCGGGGCGTTTCAAGTCCATAAACTTAGACAAAGTTGGAAACAAAGCTTCGGTGTACATACTTGGCACCAAAACTTGATATTTTTTCGTTGCGCGTTCAGCCAAAGGCATTTCAAAGCCTGGGATAAAGATTGTGGTATCACCCGCTTTAAAAACAAGGTCGATTTTTGATTGGTCAAAAACCGATTTGTAAGAACCTGGACGATTGCACAACCACGTATCTCTAAACGATTTTTTGTAGCGAGAGTCGTTATCACGGTTATTGAACACCGTTTCGACGCAATATTTAGTTGGCCGCAACCGCTTGAATGGGCGACCGTAAGGAATATCACGCACCATGCCCGGCTGATTGTCATACTGCATACCGTAAAACAAATGCAAATTGTTGCCGCCACCGTCGAATACAACGGGTGTAGAATTGGCGTTTGTCAGTGGGTCAGTTGTGTATTGCGCCGCAAAAATAATTTCGTCATTGATTTGATTATTTTCATCAAAAACGCTTGCGAAATCGGGTAGAAGCCTAAAACCAACCGAGCTGCCAATGACATTTTGGGCGTAAGTTGCCGCTTTGCTGTAATCATCAGCGACTTTTGATGCCGAGCTACCACGTGTCAAATAAACTTTTGCCAACAAGTGTTCAGCCGCCGCTTTTGTGGCACGTCCATAATCAGACGATGCTTTTTTGTTTTCCAAATCGGGCAAACTTGCTTCAAGGTCAGCAATAATGGCCTTGTACATATCCGCTTCTGAGGCGCGGCTGGCTTTTTTAGTCGCCGCGAGGGTTTCAGTTAAGCGCAAATCCACGCCGCCCCATTGTTGGAGCAATAGAAAATAGTAATGTCCACGAAGGAATTTCACTTCCGCTACCCGTTGTTTTTTAACCAAATCAGTCACACCCACTAAGGCAACTGACCTATCAATAACGGCGTTGCAGGTGTTGATGCCTCTGTACAATTCGTCCCAAATACCCGCGAGGTAGTCAATATTGGGATTCAATTGAGCATCATAGAAATGGAAACCTTTGTACGAACCGTCCGCACCTGTTGCGTAAAGGTCGGTGCCGTATTCCGAGAAAGTAAGGCCAGGCTGCGTACCATAATAAGCCCGCAAAGGGGCATAAGCGGCGTTCACGGCGTCTTGAAAGCCTTTGGGCGTGTTGATGTAATTGTCACTAATGCCCGAAATGATGTCTTCGTTAAGCACATCCTTGCAAGATTGGCTGAAAAGTATCAGTGCCAAGGCACTTAACAAAGTAATGAATTTCTTAAAATTGATATATTTCATCTTAAATAGATTTTTATTGATAACAAAAATACAAAAAATACTGAGGGGTGTCAAGTTTTGAGTTTTGGGTTTTGAGTTGCACGCAACTCAAAAC
>JAYSRS010000706.1:0-2609 GCA_043720935.1 Saprospiraceae bacterium | reverse complement strand
ACAAGCTGCCTCCGATAGATTTTTTCCCGCACGCCTTTTTCGCGCAGCGAAAAACAGTGCGTATGAAAATACGCTTTTATTTATTTCGCATTCCTTAGCGTCGTTTGTTTCACACAGAGTTCACAGAGGACACAGAGAACACAGCGTTTTTTTTCTTTTTTTTGTCATTCAGAAAGAAATAAAAAAGAAGTGAAAACTCTGTGTCCTCTGTGTACTCTGTAAACTCTGTGTGAGAACAAGCAAAAGTATAAATTTCAATTGGGAAAACAAGTGTCTTTTGCTTTTTTGTTCCACCCCCTCAGTAAGGTTCGACAGAATGACCGTTTTTGAGGGTTCAAATGTGGGTTTCAAAAGACAGAAATCTTAGAAAAGGTAGCAATGGAGCTTGCTCCGTAAAGCGATTGTTTCCAAATTTTTTACTTTACGGAGCAAGCTCCGTTGCTACCTTATTTATACTTTTGCCTTTTTCAAATCAATTTTTTCATAAAAAAGAGGGCAATTATAACGCCTATAATTTAAAAACAACCATAAAATATGTCAATTGTAAAAGAATTTAACGATTATCGTTTGAAAATGAACGACCGCATTTTGGGTGCGGACAACAAAGTGATTAAGCGTTTTTGGTCGCTCGACCACCAAACTTACGACGACGGTGCGCTCGACAAAAAGACCAAAGAATTGCTCGGTTTGGTGGCGTCAATGGTGTTGCGGTGCGACGATTGCATCCGTTATCACATCGGGACGTGCTACGAATTGGGTGTGAATGAAGCGGAAATTTTTGAAGTTTTTGCCATCGCCAATCTCGTCGGCGGCTCAATTTGCATCCCTCATACGCGACGGGCGGTCGAGTATTGGGACGCGTTGCAGGCGGAGGAGAAGGCTTAGTGAAAAAATAGCCCCCTCAGTATTTTGAGTTTTGAGTTACGGGTTTTGAGTAACTCTCTGATGTTACGCAATGGCACACTAATTTGGGGGATACGACTGATTGGCACTGATTTTTTCCATAAGCGTTTTCATTAGAAAGAAATCCTTTAAAATCAGTCGTATCCCTCAAATCAGTGTGCCATTTTAGCCGCTTGCATAACATGAGTAACTCAAAACAAGTAACTCAAAACTCAAAATTTTTTACGCAATTCGTTCCAAACGCGCCATATAAAACCCATCAAAACCATCTACCGCAGGTGAGACTTTGCGCTCCGCGATGAACTTAAAATTCGGATTTTCAGATAGAAAACGTTGGACTTGCAACTCATTTTCCGAAGGCAAAATGCTGCACGTCGCGTAAACCAATTTGCCACCGACTTTTATGATTTTTGAATAATCAGCAAGGATTTTTGCTTGAATTTGACGGACATTGTCCATAAAATCGGGCTGTAATTTCCATTTTGCGTCAGGATTTCGGCGAAAAACACCGATGCCCGAACACGGCACATCGAGCAACAAACGGTCAGCAGAATTGTGCAAACGCTTAATGACTTTTGTGGATTCAATCGTCCGCGTTTCGATGACGTGAACGCCGTTCCGACGGGCGCGTTTTTTGAGTTCTTCCAATTTCCACCCCTCCGTATCGAGGGCAATCAGCGTGCCTTTATTGTTCATCAGCGTGGCCAAATGCAGCGATTTGCCACCCGCACCCGCGCAAGCATCTACAACGCGCATCCCCGAAGCCACTTCCAAAAAGGGTGCAATCAATTGACTGCCCGCATCTTGCACCTCAAAAAGCCCTTGTTTGAAGAGTTCGGTAGAGAAAACATTGCCGCGTCGTTTCAAAAGTACCCCCTCAGTATTTAGAGCCGTTTTTTCGGTTTCAAAGCCAATGGCCGTGAATTTTTTCTGCAAATCAGCAACCGTCGTTTTTAACGTGTTGCACCGCAAAACGACAGAATTAGGCGCGTTCAAAGCGTTCAATTCAGCCGTCCAAGTTGCTTCGCCCAATTCCGCTACACCCACCGCATCGAGCCAATCGGGAATAGATTCCAAGACTTTTCGCTCTATAATCGCCGCTTTTCGCTCCGCTAAAACGTCGTATTTCAAGTTTTTAAAATCGGGAAAATCACTGTTTTGGCGTTCTTTCAAGACCAAAAAAGTGCCGACAACTTCCAAAAAATCGCCTCTTGAAAAATCGCTCGTTGGTACTTTTCGGCCACTCACTTCTGACAGCAATCGCCACCACCGCACGCAATCGTAAGTCGTTTCGGCGATAAAAGCACGGTCGCGGCTGCCCCATTTCGCATTGGAACGCAGGGCATTTTCTATCACTTTATCGGCGTATTTGCCCTGTTGAAAAATGTCCGTCAAAGCATCTGCTACCGCTTCTACGAGCGTTTTGTGGAGTTTCATTATCATTTTTTATTATTATTTATAAACGTAACGCGACCTTTAGGTCGCGGGGATTGGTTTAAAAGCCGCGACCTGAAGGTCGCATTACTAAATCTTGAATACTAAACATGGATTATCCCAAATTTTCTAACATAGAAAATTCGGGATTTTTTATGCCCCAAAATGATATTTATGATGGTTTACGCACTGTTTCTCGCTGCGCTCGAAAGGCGTGCGGAAGTTTTTTTGAGGGGCGAGCGTGTTTTTGAAGAAAAATCGAAGATTTTTCT
>JAYSRS010000705.1:0-2615 GCA_043720935.1 Saprospiraceae bacterium | reverse complement strand
AAGCCTTGCAACAAAACTTAATCGAGTTGTTTTAACACATGATAGTGATTTTGGCACTTTGGTTATTGCCGATGGTAAGCCTTTTATTGGTATTGTGTATTTAAAACCAGGTCATATTATTCCTCAATTTACGTTGCAATCACTTGAAGCCATTTTTACTGAAATTGATTTTATTGAAAATCCGTTTATTATTGTTGCTAAACACAATGGTATAACAACAAAAGTGCGCGTTAGACAATTCTAATTTATTCTGCGGAACGTGAAATAAATAAAAGCGCGATTCTCCACGCACGCCTTTCGAGCGTAGCGAGAAACAGCCTGTAAAACGCGCTTTTATTTTTTAAACGTTCCTAATTCTACTTTGGCACTCACAGGAAGGTAGCAACGGAGCTTGCTCCGTAAGGCATAAAATACCGTATTTTCAAATAGTGAGTGCTTACGGAGCAAGCTCCGTTGCTACCTTTTTCGTCGCAAACCTTAGAGTGCCAAAGTAGAACTAATTATCTTTAAAACACTAATTGATAAATGCTAAACATGAATCATCCCGAATTTTCTAACAAGAAAATTCGGGATGATTCATGTTTAGTGTAAAATACTGAGGGGTACTTTTCAATAGAAACAACAAACGGGAAAATGCTTGCCAGCATCTTCCCGTTTATTGTTTAGAAATTTTTAAAAAATTGTGTCAACTTAACTGCGTTGTGTGTCTCTCAAAATGCGTTGGGCGGCGTCAAAAATAGACGTATCGCGCACGTTAACAATGCCACCATCGGGACCGGGTTCGTAGTGCCAGTCGTTTGTTGACCCTTTGAATTTGACTGCGCCGAAAAAATTGCGCACATCTTGTTCTTCGCGGTCAAGGTCTTTAGCGATGCGTGTAACGCTACCATGTGGGAGGCTGTGTTTGAGCCGCCGCAGCTCGTCGAATGTAATATTCATTAGCAAGACATTTTGGTTAGAAAAAAATAGGTTTGAACACTCGTTATATTGTTCATATAACTAATGTAAAAATAGAATTTAATTTTTATTCCACAAAACTTTTTCTCACTTTTTTTTGATAAATATTTTTTATACATACAATTTTACCAAATAAAAACGTCTATATACTGTTTTTATGCCTATTTATCTTGCAAAATGTGTGTTTTATTGAAATACGTTTAAACGCTTATATCAATTGGTTGAGCGATTTGACAACTTTTTAAAAGTTGTCAAATCTAAAATGGAATCGCTCAATTTACGCTAAAAACCGTGCATCAAAAAGCACCGTTTTTCCTTCTCGACAAACGGCGTATTGAAACCCTTTTTGCACCGCAAACGCGCCAATAACGCCCTTTCGATTGACAGCAATCAAGCCGACTTGAAAGTCCGTTTCGCCTTTATTTTTCTTCACAATCCGTTTAATCGCTTCTTCACACGCCTTTTGCGGCGACTTTCCTTGTCGCATCAACTCGACTACCAAGAAGGACGCGCAGGTTCGCAACACCGTTTCACCTAATCCCGTTGCCGTTGCCGCGCCGATTTCGTTGTCCACAAAAAGCCCCGCGCCAATAATCGGCGAATCGCCCACGCGACCGTGCATTTTGAAGGCCATGCCGCTTGTCGTACAGCCGCCCGCGAGATTGCCCGCTTTGTCCAAAGCCAACATACCAATCGTATCATGGCGTTCTGCGTTGACTTTTGGCTTGTAATTGGCCGTTTTTAACCATTCTTGCCACGCTTTTTTGGCCGTTTCGGTCAATAAATCCTCGACGATGAAGCCATTTTGAACCGCAAATTGCTGTGCGCCTTCGCCTACTATAATAACGTGTGGCGTTTTTTCCATCACCATTCGCGCTACCGAAATCGGGTGCATAATGCCCTCCAAGGCACATACCGAACCCGCCATTCCGTGTTCGTCCATGATGCACGCATCCAAAGTCACTTTGCCATCGCGGTCGGGAAAACCACCGTAGCCGACGGTCGTGACGTTCGGGTCAGCTTCGGGGATTTTAACACCTGCTTCAACGGCATCAATCGAACGGCCATTTTGTGCCAGCACTTGCCAAGCGGCTTCGTTTGCGGCTTTACCAAAGTCCCAAGTGGAAATAACAACGGGCGAAATGGCAGAAAGTGCATTTTTACTGAGGGGACCTGTTTCGGCTTCATTTTCCCCCATTGCCTTAGAATTTGTTAGAAAAGCGGGGGTAAAAGCGGCGATTTTTAAGAAATCACGGCGATTAGGTTGCGACATTTTAAGTAAGATTTATGTGAAGTTGCTGACGTTTATTTTGCAATAATTATTCAATTTCTTTACGTAACGCATCAAGGTATTTATCCGAAATATTGTCGGCAAATCATCGACATCAAACTCAATAACTAATTGCAATTTTCGGAACTCATATTTCTTAATTTTTGATTGAATTCAGAAGCGTTGAAGGGATTTTAGCTTGTTATTTGACAAAAATCTAAGTCGAAAACCTATATAACTATTGTATTTCTTGGTACAAAGATAAGGACTGTTTGGCGTTAAACATCAGTAGCCATTAAAAAATCTTGTAAATGTTTCCACAATAAACTATATTTTTCTAGGTGCTTTTTTGAATCAATATTTGAGAATTGCTCTTTTAGATTTTAAT
>JAYSRS010000704.1:0-22571 GCA_043720935.1 Saprospiraceae bacterium | reverse complement strand
AACTTAAAAGTTGGGGTTAGTCATAAAAGTAAAAACTATCTATCTATTTCATTTTAAATATTTTACACAGTAAAAAATATTGCTGCACAGTAGTTTAGACACACAGAGAATAGAGATTTCTTCTGAATGACAAAAAACTTAGACAAAAACCTAGACAAAACACGCCCCATAAAATGAAGATTTCTTCTGAATGACAAAAAACGAGGACAAATACGACTTTAAAAAAGCCGACGACACCCCCTCAGTATCGTCGGCTTTTTTTGATGCAAAAACGTGTTAAATGTTCATTTGCTGCTTCGGTTTTTACGACAAATCATGACGAAAGCGGGTGGGATATTCAGAGGCACGAGTTTCACTTCGACGTTGCCAAAAAACTGTTGGTACATTTTCTGAATTAACGAAGAGTAATGAAATTGAATGAATAAACCATTTATTTTCAACGATTTATAAGAAGCAGAAACAATTTGATGTACTAATTCAGTCGGTAAAGTAACGAACGGGATGCCTGAAATAATGTAATCCGCTTGGCCAAAACCTAGCTTTTTGAGGTGTTCAGGCAAAGCTGCCGCCGAGTCTTCTATCAAAATAAAACGTGGGTCAGAAATAGTCCCCCTCAGTATTTTGCAAAATTCGGGATTGATTTCAAAGCTCAAAAGATGGGCATCGGGCGACATTCGGCTCAACAATTCTTCGGTAAACGCGCCACTTCCTGCACCTAATTCGACGACCACTTTGGCTTTTTCAAAATCAATCGGTTGTAACATTTCGCGCACAAGCCACCGTGAACTCCGCATCACCGCACCCGTTGTCCGTATGGAACGGAAACTTTCTTTCAGAAAACTTAGATGACTCATTTAGGAAATTATGAAGGGTGAATGATGAACTATAAATCTACAGTTTATTGATTATCAATCAATTGAAAATTAATATTTTTTATATATCTTAGTTGCTGCCACCCATGCGTGCAATTTCTTCTTTGATTTTGATAATCCGATTTTCAGAACTTGGGTGCGAACTCGAAAATTCTGACTGCTGTTGCCCACCACTTGCTTCTTTCAAAATACCCATCACGTCAATCATGGCTTCGGGCTTATAACCTGCCGCTTTCATATAGCGCAAACCATATATGTCGCTCTCATGCTCGTCGTCGCGGCCATATTTCAGATTGACCATTTGGCTCACCATTTGGGCAATTTGACCGCCACTCATACCGCCGTCGCCGCTTGTACCCACGGCCACGCCTTGAACAATACCTTGCCACATCCCTTGTTTGGCCATTTGTTGGGCCGAATGTCGATTGACAACGTGGGCAATTTCATGGCCCAAAACACCCGCGATTTGGTCTTCGATTTGCATTCTTTTGAGCAAACCAACGGTGATAAAAATCTGTCCACCAGGCAAAGCAAAGGCATTGACCGTCTGTGGGTCGGCTAAAACATGGAATTCAAAACGGTAAGGTGAATTTTCTAAACCTGCGCCTTTGACGAGTTTTACACCCATTTTTTTGATAAATGCCTGTACGTTTTGGTCGCTGTATTCGCCACCAAATTCAGCCGCCATCTGTGGGGCAGATTGCAAACCCATAGCGACCTCTTGTTCGGGCGTGAGGTCAACGCGCTGTTTTTCGCCTGTAATTGGGTTCACCGAACTTTTCATATAATAAGAAATGACGGAGAAACCCATGATGCCGAGCATCAATAATAAGCGAAAGTTGATACCTGAACGTTGCATTGTAAGCGTGTAATTTTAATTTTTAATAATTTTTTTTAAGTTTATCCACTGATTACGCGGATTTTTTACGGATAAAAATAAATAATTTAGCATTGCAATTAATTGATAATCAATTGCTTGCAAATTTATCATTCATCACTTATCGTTTATCACTTTCTATGTTTGGCCACCGCTAATAAATTTTGACCAACCGTAGCGGACGACCACAAATAAGCCAATAAAAATCAGAATGACTTGCCAAAATGGCAAATAACTTATCACATATATACGTGTGCGATCCAAAAACCACATGAAGGCAAAGGTCGCTGAAATCATCATAATTAAGCCTGATAATTTGTCAAATCCTGGGATGGCCGAAAATGGTGCATTCTGACGAATGATGAGCAACGTGCCAATCATCGAAAAAATGGGCAAAATCTGACTAAAAATGTCCGATTCCAAGATGCTTCGCCGTTCAAAAAGGAACAAATAAATGTTTAATGCGAAGGCGAAAATCCCGGGAATGCAGACCGCATAAATCAAGACCGAATACAGATATCTCCACGGCGACAGATGGCCTTCGCCCTTGCCCATAAAGTTAGCGAGGAGGGCAATGAGCGGAATTGCGCTGAAATAGGTCAAAACATAGGACGGATTTTGCCCTAAGAGGTAGAAAAAGCCTTGTAAAGTCATTGTTTCAAATTTAAAATTAAAGGTGCAATAAGTTGATTATCAATTATTTGCAAATTTATTACCCCCTCAGTATAGCCATCAAATCCCAAATCAAAACTCCCTTTTCAACTCAATATCTCGTGCTTTATTGACGTTGATGGGTACGGTTTCGACTTCCACATTCGCTACTTCTAAGCCGAAATCTTCTTGTGTTGGCAAACTCAATTTCTTCAAAATGCGGTAGGCACGGACGATAAATTGGTCGAAAGACCCAATTTCATCGTCGGAAGAAATGCGGCTATTGAGCAAAATAAACTTAAAATCGGCGTTCCAACCGTGTTTTCGAAGGCTCGGATAGTGGCTCAATTCATCCACTTCACCGCTTGCTTGCATCTCTTTGACAATTTTGTTGAACATCAAATTAACTTTATGTTCGACCTTAAAACCGAATTTGAGTTTCACAAAAAATGCCTTTCCCGGAACGAGCGTTTCGACGGTATATTTTTTCAAATAAGGGTCGTCGCAGATGTCCACGTGGACAAACCAATAAATATCTGCTCGTTTTGGCCGTTTTCTGAAAATTGAATAGACAATGTTAGAATCAATCCGTTTGACATCACCTGACATGGCCAAATAGACCAAGTTTGTGGCTTCTTTCGGCACGGTGTCATCGTTCATCAATTCCTTCAACATAGGGATATATGGCTCAATTTCAAGATAATTCAAGTGACTTGTCCGCAAATTACGCGCTTTGTACCACACAAAAAGTCCAAAGAACAGAATGGCAGACAACAAAACGCTGAACCAACCGCCATGCGTAAATTTAATTAAGTTGGAGAACATAAACACCAATTCGATAGGAATCAAGATAACGCCAATCGCAATGAGCCACGCTCGAGAAACCCGACGCATATCTAAATAATGCAATAAAAGCGAGGTTGTCATCAACATATTCAAAACAATCGCCAAACCATAAGCGGCTTCCATTTTGGCAGATTCTCTAAAAATCAAGACAACGGCCACGCAACCGATTAATAAAAACCAGTTGATGGCGGGAATATAAATTTGACCTTTGAGTTGCGTCGGATAGCTGACTTTCAAGTTTGGCCACAATTTGAGTTTCATCGCTTCGTTGACCAACGTAAAACAGCCCGTAATCAAGGCTTGGCTTGCAATAATGGCCGCCATTGTGGCGACGACGATGCCAAAAGGAAGGAAATCCGAAGACATCAAGGCGTAAAAAACGCTGTTGCCAGCAAAAACTTGCCCGTCGAAACGGCTCAATAACATCGCAGCTTGGCCTAAATAGCAGAGCATCAAACAGATGAAAACCACGCCCCAGCTTGCGCGAATATTTTGCTTACCGCAATGGCCCAAGTCGCTATATAAGGCTTCACCGCCCGTTGTGCAAAGAAAAACTGCACCTAACAACCAAAATCCGTGTAATCCATTGAGTTCACCTCGATAATTGACGACCAAATTAATGGCGTGCATCGGGTTGAGAGCCTGTAATACTGAGGGGTATTCCATGATTTTTACTGCACCTAATGCGCCAATCATGCCGAACCAAACCATCATAATGGGGCCAAAAGCCTTGCCAACGACGTTTGTACCGAACTGTTGCACCACAAAAAGGCCAATAAGAATGGACAATACAATGGGTAAAGTGTCTATATGATGCCAATCAATGCCCCAACGGTGGTCTAAATTAGCAAGTCCTTCGATGGCCGAGGAGACTGAAATCGGTGGCGTAATAAAGCCGTCGGCAATCAAAGCGGCGCAACCGATGAGGGCAGGATAGATAATCCACTTCGATTTGTAACGCCGAACGAGGGCATAAAGTGCGAAAATGCCGCCTTCGCCACGGTTGTCGGCGTTGAGGGCGAGATAGACGTATTTAAACGTGGTGACAATCATCAATGTCCAAAAAACGCACGACACAGCCCCATAAACCAAGGCTTCCGATACTTTTTCAGTCCCAATGATGGCCTTCATGACGTACAAAGGCGATGTTCCAATGTCGCCGTAAATAATTCCTAGCGTGACGAGTAGGCCGCCGACGCTCAATTTACTGTGGTTGTGTTCTGACATTCGTTAAATTTTTTTTCGTTACAAAACGGCGCAAATGTACAGGAACAGTTGGAGTTGTCTGTTAAAAATGGCCAAAATACTGAGGGGGTGTAAAATTAAAACGCAACAGACCAATGACAATTAATTTGTTGCGTTCTGAAATCTAATCGCTTCGTATATCACGATGAGTGTTGAAATCTGAAATTGAAAGTATCTTCAATAATGCCCATCGTGATAAGGACACCGCCTGCGGTCAATCTACTGTGGGTGTGTTCTGACATTTGGTACTATTTAGGAGTTTCGCAAACGGTTTTGAGCTTCGCCAAACCTTTTTCAAAATCGGGCGATAAGTAGCCTTCCATTATCAAACCGAACCAACGAGCGGGTGGATTTAAGCCGTGGTCGGTGTCAAAAGTCCATACTACTTTTGTTGATATGCTGTCGGTTGCCGTGAGTTTGAAGTCAGCGAAGGATTCGCTGTTGTCGCCAAAAACCAATTTGCAACGCAGCAATTTTGCCGAATCGGCTTCTAAAATTGTCAATTTGCCTGTACCAACAGTTTTTTTATCGCCGTCCCACGTGTACCACGCGCCCAAACCTGCACTCGCGGGGCTTGAATACACCATTTTTGCCGTCGGGTCAAGTTCGTACCAACGTGACCAATTGGGCCAATTTTTAAGTTCATTGACTTGATTATAAACGACATGGATGGGGGCAAAAATGCCCATTTGACGCTCAAAATGCGTTTTCCCTGGCAGTAAGAAGCCAATACCCATTAGGAGGGCGAAGGTGATGAGTAAATAACGTAGGATTTTTCGTAACATAATTTTTGATTTTAGATGCCAAAATTTCAGATGTAAACGGTACAGCTTGAAAAATCAAAGCAAACTTTTTTAATTCTAAGGCGAAAATAGACCTATCTCCTTGAAAACAGCATAAAAAACCGTTTTTATCGCCCATTTTGACGTTTTATACTGAGGGGGTACTTTTTTCTGAAAAAACGTTTGTTGGTTTAAAGATTTTTCTCTATTTTGCGAAGCATAAAAAAAAGAAAAAAATATGGAAGAAATAAAGAAAAAAGCCCCCAAAGCCTCCCCTATACGTCTACTCGAACGCGATGGACGGATGACGATTGAGAAGGATACGCTCAATTCTTTTCGAGTCTATAACTATTTGATGCGGATTTCGTGGCAACGGTTTTTGCTCTACGCGTTTGGGTTTTACGCTTTTTTAAACACTCTTTTTACGTTTTTTTACTTCGTAAGTGGTGGGAAAGATTGTTTGGCCAATTTTCCAGACCGCTCGAGTGCGTTCAGAGAATTGCTTGAAATTTACTTTTTCAGCACCCAAACCTTTACCACGGTCGGCTACGGTTACATATACCCGAGTTGTATATCAACGAATATTATTGCGTCTGTGGAAGCCTTTACGGGTTTTGTGTTTTTTGCCGTTGTGACGGGTGCGTTTTATACCAAATTTACGAAGCCGACGGTCACTTTGCGGCTAAGCCATGTGGCGGTTTTTGATAATTTCAAAAATCATACGGCCTTCAAATTCATGTTGGCCAACGACTACGACAATCGGGTTGTGGATGTTGAAGTGACGCTCGATTTGATTCGACTTGAACCATTAGAAGGGCGTTTGAAAAAACGTTTTTATCAGATGTATTTGTTCCGCAAACGCATTCCGTATTTGTCGGTGCCGTGGACAGTTGTGCATGAAATTGATGAGAATAGCCCCTTGTTTGGCCTTTCTCGGCAGGATTTTGAGGAACAAAACCTAGAATTTTTTGTTCAAGTCAAGTTTTTTGATGAGTCGCACAGCCAATATTTGTTTCAAGAATTTTCGTTTTTTGGCAACGAAGAGGTTTTGTGGGGGCGCAAATTTGTCAATATTCAACGCTACACTGAACGCGGTTCACTGAAATTGACGATGAAACGTTTTGGCAAAACTGTCCCTGTTCAGGGGTTTCCTGATGTGTTATAGTTACGAGTCATGCTTCCTCCAGTTCAATTGCTTCAAATTTATCACTTAAACAAGCCGAATTCATGTAGAAATAGTCCGTATTTTCTAACTTAGAAAAACCAAGACTTAGGTAATAAGCGAAAATTTTATAATTTGAAAATTTTTCATCTTGCGAAAAATCGGCCATTTTCATTTCTGTTTCCCAAGGACTTTTTTGATTGTTGGCATATTGAAATTCCTGTTGCAAAGGGAACGCTTTGAGCATAACCAAGCCGAAGCAGCCCGAAAACCGCCAGATAATGTCTTTTATTACCCGTTTCCCGATGCTTTTTTTGCGCCATTTTGGCAATAGTTCAAGGCGGTTGATGACCAGCAAATTGCTGCTATCCACCTCGGTTTCACCCAAAAAAAGTCCTCGAAAATCATTCGTTTCATAGTCAAAAATGGTCTCTCCTAACTCGCTCAAAAACTGCGTATTGTCGAAAACCAACTGATACGACATCTCTTGATTCGTCATCAAAGTCAGCAATACCAATGACAATTCGGCCTTGCCAATCAACATCCGTTTGATGGGGTCTTGCAGGTGGTCTTCGCTATAAATGGCCACTTTGTAGGCATTTACGTAGCGGTCAGTCCCCATCATCCCTAGAGATGAGTCAAAACTGTATTCGATATAGATGTCGTTGGCGTCCATAAGTGAGATTTCAGATTTTAAATTTCAGGTTTCAAAGTACAAAGAATTGATTATCAGTAGTTTGCAAAGAAATGGAACTCAAAACCAGCAATTTCCGCTTTGACATCATGGGCACACTGATTGGGCTGATACGACTGATTTGCACTGATTTTTTCTAGCGAATCATAAGAAAATCAGTGCAAATCAGTCGTATCAGTTAAATCAGTGTGCGATAAAATCCAAAAGCGGAAATTGCTGACTCAGAACTTATCCAAACCTTCTACATCCAAATTTAGCTTACCTTTCGACGTTACCCAAATCTTGATTTTATCTTTTTGCAACTGAATATCCGTCACTTTGATGTCCTCAACAGCTCCTTTTATGGAGACATTCGGGTTCATGCGGTAGTTTTTTAGTTGGTCGTTCATCATTGTTTTGAAGGCTAAAACGTTGGCATCCAAAGGGAAAACACAGGCTTCTTTCATTTTTTTCAGAATCGTTTTGTCGAACAACCATTTGGCACTTTTCAACAAAAAATCTTTGGTTTGAAGGTCATAATCCACGTTGTCCAAGTAGATGGTATTTTTTTGACCATCAAATTTTGGTGTACCTATTAAATATAAACTACCTGCATAATCGCCTGTAAATTTAGCATTTACGACCATTTTATCGTTTTGAGCGAATATTTGCAAATTGTCCACCCGAATTGTTTTACCGCCTGGATTGAAAACTTGCCCGACGACCAAATTTTTAGCAATTTGCTCCGCTTCCGCAAACGAAATATCGGTTGTTAGGTTGACACCAAAATCGTCTGTATCGTTGTAACCCATTTTAAATTGTGGTAATGTGGTATTTGCTCTGAATGTCGGCATTTGCCCATTGCTACCCGCAACAACTTCGGCGATTGATTGAACGCCAATATTGGCCTTCAAAACGTCGCCAGATGTCGTAAAAGGCGTCATTTCAACGCTTTGTGGCGTCAACTTTACCCACCAAGTTCCGTATTGACTGGCAATTGAAACGGGTTTTTGCATGACGTTCCACGCTTCTTCGACCTGCGGACGAATCTGAAAGGCTTGCGTAATTTGTTTGTCAAGCGTTTCGGTCAACATCGTTTTACTCCGTCCGATGATGATGTCGGCCAAATATTTCACGTCAATATTGCCTAAGCCCGTTTTGACGGTCATGTTCCGAAGCCACTCTTGGCCAACGAGTTCGGTTTTTGTCCACATCCACCATTCGGGCTGCACATTGACGGCGGTTTTGAAGTTCAAAGCCAACTCGCCTTCCGCTTCGATGCCTTTTGAGCCTAAGACTTTTTTGAATACCCACAGTTTCAACGGCACGCGGTATGACATCGTAAAACCGTCCAATTTGATGTTAATATTCTGTGTTTTGGTCGCTTTGAGCATCAAACCGTCGTCGTCGAGGTTGTTGTCTTCGTAAATTGCCCCGTTGAGTTTGTTGTTCAAAAGCCGTTCAATCTCTGCCGCATTCAATCGAATCGGAATATTGACCGTTGATACTGAGGGGGGTACTTCGACGGGTTCGACGTAGCTTTCCATGGGCTTTTGCGGTTGATTTTTGGTCGTTCCACAAGCGGCAATCGTGACCAAAATAGCGAATAAGAAGTTGATTTTCAATACTTTATTCATTGGAAGGAGAATGTTAGATTTCGATTTTATGTAGCGCGACGTTCACGTCGCGGTTTGTTGAAAATAGCGTTCTAGCCGCGACATAGATGTCGCGCCACATCTGTATCAGAATCGTAATTGTAGGCCAATCCCGACCGCATTCCCCTGCATAGGCACAGGCTCGAACGAGGGTTTTAGACGAAAACTTAAATCGTCATTTACGTCAAAATGGGCTAAATGTGCTGCTGTAAATGCCTCAACACCCGCCAAAAGATAGCCAACGGTTGTCAAAATATAGGCTTGTTGCACTTGTTTAAAACGTGCGTCTCTGATTTGTTTGAGTCTTTCCGCCGTCACGGTTTGTGGAATACCATCGACAGTAATTGTTTCATTGTTCACTTTTTGAGAATAGGCGAGTTTGAAGCGGCGGTACTCGCTCGTCGTGAAACTGATGAAATAGACGCCCGTTCCCAAAGCTCCATAAACGATAGGCAGTTTTACCCATGCTAATTTTTTGTTATAAATCTGACCGCCGCCAGGAATGATTGACCACATCAACGCCCGTTTTGGATTGGGAAAACTGTCCTCTATGCCCATTTTAGACTTCTTGTCATTGCGCGGAATCGAAGTAGTCGCGCGGGTGGATTTTTGCACAACTTGCGTGGTATCAACGTTTTGTGCGTTAATATTTTGACACATTAACCCTAAAAATGCGAAAGCAATTATTATTTTTTTCATTCTAAATTTTTGGCTAGAACGTTTAATTTTGACGAAGTGTTGCCTTACTTTTTCTCATCAATCTTGTCCAAAATTCGATTCAATTCCTCGTCTGACTTAAAATTCACGACAATCTGACCCGCGCCGTTGTCCTTGCGTTTGAACTGAATTTTTGAGCCAAAAAACGCGTTCAGATTGTCAACAACGGGTCGAAGGTTCGACAGTACTGAGGGGGGCATTTTTTTCTGTTTTGATTTCTGTTTTGACTCGGCCTCATTTTTAACAATTTCTTCTACTTCACGCACGCTCAAACGCTTTTCAATAATTTGTCTGTGCAAGGTAGAACGAAAAGCAAAATCGTCAATACTAACCAATACTTTAGCGTGACCTGTTGTGATTTTTCGGTCTTTGATGCTTTGTTGAATATCGGGAGGTAATTTTAAGAGACGCATCATATTGGTTACAGTTGAACGATTTTTAGCTACTCGTTCTGCCAATTTATCATGCGTTAGATTGCATTCTTTCATCAAGCGTTGATACGTCGCGGCCACTTCAATCGGGTTCAATTCTTCACGTTGAATGTTCTCTACCAAGGCCATTTCAAGCATTTCTTGGTCGTTCGCAATGCGGATATATGCAGGAATTTCCGTCAATTCGGCCAATTTTGACGCCCGCAAACGCCGTTCACCCGACACTAACTGATACTGATTTGCCGCCATACGCCGCACCGTAATCGGCTGAATCAAACCGTGAATTTTGATGCTTTCAGACAATTCAGCAAGTGCCGTTTCGTCGAAATCGTAGCGGGGTTGCCACGGATTTACCTCAATTTGGTTAACGGGAATCATCGCCGTCGAATGCGACAATTCGCGTACAACTTCCGCCGCCGCCTCGGGGCTTTTGTTGACTTCAACATCTATATCGCGTAGCAAGGCCGCCATGCCCTTGCTCAATTCCATTTTTTTTACTTTTGCCATAACTTATCAGATTTCAAATTTCAAGTATTTCAAATTTCAAGTATTTCAGATTTTAAGCATTTTCAAATTTCAAGTAGTTTAAAGTGTTTCAAATTTGACGTTTGAAATACCTTGACATTTGACATTTGGAATCTGAAATTCTTGAAAAAGCGGCGCAAAGGTAATTTTTAGACGCGTTTTTCAGCTTAGAATTTAAAAATTGTTTATTAAAACACGTAATTTTTCATAAAATAAAATAAATTATTTTATACTTTTAAAAATACCCAGTAAACGGTATTTTCGGGTATTCTAACGACTTATTACGCCTTTTGACCGAAACGATGACAACAATAAGTTTTTATGACTGTATATTTACAGCACTATTTACGAAGCAGCCTTGAAAATATCAGATTTTATCGCGCTTCTAACCTGTGAACAAACGATGCATAACGTGTTTCCCTAAAAAAAATTAAAGATAGTTTTTGTGTTTATTTGTTTGGATTAGCCTCCTTTCGATTCAATTCGAGAAGAGGCTTTTTTTATAAATCTACCAAAGCCGCCGCATCATCGCCCACCAAACTGCCAATCGCAATGCCCATGCCACCCATTCTAACCGCCACAATTACGTTAGGCGATAACCGCTCAATAATCGTTTTTTTGATTTTCCCGATGCCCAAAATACCGCTCCACGTTGCTTCAATGTTAATTGTTTCTTTCGGCAAAATTGTATGCGTAAGTAATTGATTTAAAGCATTTTGAATCAAATCAGTTGCCCCAAATTTATCCGTCATTTCATTCTGACAATCCAAATTTCGACCACCGCCGAGAAGTAAACGGTTACCAATATTTCGGAAATAAAAATATCCTTTATCGTAGTGAAAACAGCCCTTAATTTTTAGATTTGGCAGAGGTTTAGTCACCAAAACTTGATTGCGTGCGGCTTCCACTTCAAGATGTGGCAACAATCGCCGCGCAAAACCATTTGTTGCTACAATCACTTTACGCGCCGTGAACGCCCAACCTTCGGACGTTATAAGTTCGACGTTTTCGTTAGCATCATTTAAAGTATTGATAGTCAAGCCATTAAAAAAACGAACGCCGCGTTCACGGGCGAGGGCGATTAAGGCGGTCATCATTTTACCCGTATCAATTTGCCCTTCGGCGGTGTTGTGAATTAGATTTGGCAAAACAGATTGAAAGCCAAAATCAGTTTTTGAGACCTTATATGTGTCTTTTTGACCAATAATGGCGGTCAATTGTTGATTAAAATATGTCAGACGGTCGGCGCAATGTTGAAAAATAGGCCCCTCAGTATTTTTGAAGATTTCGTAGCCACCAAGCTCTTCGTAACGCAAATTGTCGTCACCAACACGCTTGCGAAGCCGTTGCAAACCCTTGAAACGCCGCTCAACGAGGGCAAAAACGTCGGATTCAGACATTATTTCTAAGTCGTCGAGCAATTCTGTCATGCTGCCAAAACAGGCAAAACCCGCATTACGCGTACTCGCACCTTCAGGCAAAGCCCCGCGTTCAATAACCGCCACTGACAGTCGAGGCTGCTTATCAAGCAACGCTAACGCCGCCGATAAGCCGACGATTCCACTGCCAATAATAGCCACGTCAATGCCGCTAAAAAAGCTATCGCGTTCCCAATAACTCAATGTGTTCGGATGATTCATTGTCTGAAATTTTAGATAATAAATAGGCTAAGTCACCGTCGCAACTTAGCCTATCTGTTATTTGAAAATGTATTTTTTATAACGAAAAAAAACTAAAATGCTTGGAAAATGCACTTATTTCGGCGTTTGACCAAACAAGTTTATCAAGTAACTTACTTCATCTTTTGATAGATGGGTCGTCTTGACAATTTTGTTTTTTTGCCATGCTTTATAGACTTTTTCATAGTCCACTAACATTTTTTCCACATCTTGTTCAGGCAATTGAGACAAATCTACCAAATTGTCAATCATCATATTTCTCCATTTGCCACGTAAAACCGTCAAACGGGCATTTTTCAAGACACCTTTTTCTAAGCCCTGTTCTAAGCCCTGTTCTAAGCCTTTTACTAAGCCTTGTTCTAAGCCCTGTTCTAAGCCTTGTTCTAAGCCTTGTTCTAAGCCTTGTTTCAAGCCAGTTTGTCTGCCTTCAGCTATGGCTTCATCTCTTAGTGCATCGTAAAGGGAGTAGAATCCTCTACGGGTGCGTTTTTTTTGAATTGCTTGCGCGACGGCTGCTTTTTCCATTGAATTATTTTTAAAAAGTTTTAGATAATAAACCAAAAACGAATGCACAAAATTCCAATATTCGCTTTCAGGGTCGTAGTCTTCTAGCCCCTGTAACAATATTTCTACGTTTTTGGCGAGGTAGTTATTGTCGAAACTATGCCGCATCAGGAGCAACATATTAACGAGCAAACCTGCTTCTGTATCAACGATTTGTTGGTCGCTGTATTTTGACAAATCAATCAGGATAAAGTCAAAATCGGGCAAAAAGCGCTTCAAAATCTCTGGAATCCTATCAAAAAGGTCTTCAAATTTAGGATTTTGCCAACGACGTTTTCCGTGATACAAAATTATAGGTAAAATTAGAACCAACTTAATTTTCTCTTGTTTTTTTTGACCTTTTTTCTTCAACGCCAAAAGAGCTTCCAATTGCGCTTCAATTTGTTTTGTCCATTCTTCTATCATGTAACGCAAAAGCTGAATGTGTACGCGCTTCGGTATGAAACTTTTATGTTCGAAAAGCAATAACAAATTCAACACTGCTTGGCCGTTTTGAAAATTAACCGACCATACGCGGTCAGCATAATAATGCGCCAATTCGGGCGTGATGTACGAATCAGGGCAGAATTTAAGCGTATCGTAATCAAATTTCTCGCTCAAATTAGATTCAATAAAATGCCGCAACAAAGGTTCAACAATGAAGCGTTTTGAGCAAGCGGCTCTGAAAAAATCGTCGTGATTGTTTGTTTTAGGTGTTGCCTCGGCGGTTGTTAGAGCGGTTTTCTTCATTATAAAATTTTTAAAAGTCAAATATAGTGGTATTTTCAAGGTCGAAAAGTAGGTTTTATTTTTTGTACCAACAAATATTTTGATTTATTTTTAAAACATAAAGTTTTTAAAAATAAAATAAAAAATGCATATTTTAGCGTTTTTAAGAAAAAAACGAAGATTTTTAAAATAATGGTTGTTTTATTTGTTTTAAAAAATCATTTTTGCGGTCTAATTGAAGTTATTTTGAAAACATAGATTTGGTAGAGACCCCCTCAGTATTTCGGATTGAAAATTTCAGATTTTGGTAGCTAATTAACTTAAATCTAACATCATAAACCCGAAATTGGATACCCCTCAGTAAAAAAGAGCTTTTCCGTGAAAATCCATGTAATTAGTGGATAAAACACAATCATCTTAAAAACAAAAAAATTGAGCGCAATAAAAAAAATATTTGCTTGCAATAACTGCGGCGCGACTTCGCCAAAATGGGTTGGTAAATGCCCGTCTTGTGGCGAATGGAACACGTTTGTCGAAGAAGTTATCCAAAAAGACACGCCACGAGAAGAGCGTCAAAAAATTTGGAAAGGTGCTAAGCCGACCGAAGCCCGTGCGACACCCCTCAGTATGATTAAGTCAGGGACAACTTCGCGGCTCGAAACACCCGATGGTGAGCTTAACCGTGTTCTTGGCGGCGGCATTGTCAGTGGCTCACTCGTGCTTATCGGTGGACAGCCTGGGATTGGAAAATCGACGCTTTTGCTACAAATTGCCTTAGGAACACCCGTCCGTGTGCTATACGTGAGTGGCGAAGAGAGCGAGGAACAGATAAAAATGCGCGCCGACCGCGTGGCCCAACAACACGCTGATTGCTATATTTTGACGGAAACCAATACCTCGAAAATCTTCACCGCCGCGCAAAATATTGCCCCTGATTTAATTATTATTGACTCGATTCAGACGCTCATGGCACCGCATATTGACTCGACGCCAGGGAGCATTTCGCAAGTCAGAGAGACGGCGGGGGAGTTGCAACGCTTCGCAAAAGAGACCAATATCCCGATTTTTATCATCGGACATATTACAAAAGATGGGGCTATTGCGGGGCCAAAATTGTTGGAACACATCGTTGACGTGGTGTTGCAATTTGAAGGTGACCAAAACTATACGTATCGGATTTTGAGAACCTTGAAAAACCGTTTTGGCTCGACCGACGAATTAGGGATTTATGAAATGCAAGCATCGGGTTTGCGTGAAGTCTCTAACCCGTCAGAGTTGTTGATTTCTCAAAAAGACGACGATTTGAGCGGCTCGGCTATTTGCTCAACAATTGAAGGAATGCGCCCATTACTCATTGAAACACAAGCACTTGTAACGCGTGCCGTCTATGGAACGCCCCAACGTTCGGCTACGGGTTTTGACTTACGGCGACTCTCGATGTTGTTAGCGGTGCTTGAAAAACGAGGCGGTTTTCCATTTGCCATGAACGACGTATTTTTGAACATCGTCGGCGGTATTCGCATTGACGACCCTGCGATGGACTTGGCCGTCGTGGCGTCATTGATTTCGTCGTTGGAAGATATTGCCGTGCCAAATGACACCTGTTTTGCAGGAGAAGTGGGTTTGTCGGGCGAAATTAGGGCCGTCAATCGCGCCGAACAACGGATTCAAGAGGCCGATAGATTGGGTTTTAGAGAAATTTTCATTTCAAAATACAACGCCAAAGGTTTGGATTTCACGCGGTTTAAAATCAACGTGCGTTTGGTATCGAAAGTGGAAGAACTGTATGAGGCTCTTTTCAAATAGCATTGCCGTTCCTATAATTTCAAATATCACGGGTGTTTCTATTGATGAAGTAGAAAAAGTAATTGCCGAATTCAGATCTAAAAACTAGAGTTTCTCTTTTCCGCAATAAAAAAGTGGCCAAATACTGAGGGGTATTTGGCCACTTTTTTATTTGAAAACTTAACAAATAAAACGATAACGCTTCATTCTGCAACCACTTTCCCATCAATCGTCAACCGCAAAGGCATACGTTTATAACGTAGCATTAATTGCATGACGGCAACCACGTCTTTTTCGCAATAACGCGCAATCCGTTCGACATCGCCTTCGTCGTAGAAAACGCCACGAACTTGCGACCCGTCAATATCGTCTTTCGGCGACGGAAAACCAAAGGTTGCAGCGAGCAATTTGAGTGACGTGTAGTTTTTGCCATCACCAAACTTCCACAACTCCATTGTATCAAGCAAATGTTTGGTTTCCCACGGCTTTTTTCCCGCCACATTCAACAGCGCAGGAAATGGCATTTGATGAATCATCAGGCGGCGACAAATAAACGGCACATCGAACTCCTTTATATTGTGTCCGCACAAACAATGTTTTTCGACAAACGGAAAGTGCTTGTTGAGCAACTCCGAGAACCCCCTCAGTATTTCGGCCTCGTCGGTCGAAGCGTAGGACTTCAAACGCACCGACAACTCGCCCGTCGCCTTGTCGCGCGCAAAAATACCGACCGAAATGCAGACAATTTTGCCAAATTCGGCGTAAATTCCCGCACGGTCATACACGCTCGCGGCGTCTTCGTCGGTCATTTCTTCCTCCGATTTCTTTAAAATACTCTTGGCTTTATGCGCCCACAAGTGTTGCCACGTTTCGTCGAGGTCAGAAAAATGTTGATTTCCTGGTACGGTTTCAATGTCAAAAAAGAGGACATTGGTAATGTCTAAATATTCAAGCATCTTGATTATTGGATTGAAAAATGGGTAAATGATTAGGTGACATGAGCCACTGATTGGGCTGATTCGACAGATTTACGCTGATTTTTTTAGTTTATTTTGGATGACAAAAAAAATCAGCGCAAATCAGTAGCATCCGTCAAATCAGTGGCCCATTCCGTTAAAACAGGCCGCAAAATGCCGCTTTATTTTAGATTTTAAAGGCCGTTTAAAAATTTTTTTCAAAAAAAAATGCGGGATAGATTAAACCTAAATTGATTGATAATCAATGAGTTATAAATTATAATGAAAAAAAAGCGTAAAAAAGATACCGTTTAAAATAATAAACTCACACTAGGGTCGTTTGTAGCAGCAAATACTTTGAACAACACACGGAGAAAACGGCGGTCGAAAAGTGACCCCCTCAGTATGTTAACGTCTGAAAAGGCGTTCTGATTTAACAAAGCCTTTTCAGCAAAACTAACGCGAACCTGCACTTCTAAGAATGCTGCACGTTTGATTTTTTTATTCACTTCTAAAACGACGAATATCGGATTAAATCTACAATTTTGGAAAAAAACATAATAGTTTAGTCGGCTTTTACGGGCTTTTAATAGCTTTGCCGCCGCTCGGTTATCCTCCCGAAAACTGTTGCGCTTTTCCAAAACAAAGTACGAAACATTTTATTCGAGAACAATTTTAAATCAAACGGTTATGAGCACCTATCAGAATGACTCGAACTCGAAGTCAAAAATCATTCCTTGGCTAATTGCAGGAATGGTCGCCTTAGTAGGCACTAACGTTGCAACGCTTGTTAGCAAAAGCAACACTACCACGCAACTTCAAGCGGCGCAAATGGAAGTCAAAAAAGACGAAGATTTGAACGCCCAATTGGAGCTTCAATTCAAGGACGCCACGGCGCAACTTGAAGAAATGAAGGGCAAAAATACCGAATTGAACGCCCTCATTGACAAGCAAAAAGAGGAGTTGGGGGTTCAAAAAGGTAAAATCTTTAACCTTATCAACGTTCAGAAAAATTTGAACGGTGCAAAGGCGGAACTCGCACGCTTCAAAGCAGAAGCGGAAGGTTTTATCACTAAAATCGCTCAACTTGAGCAAGAAAAAAAGCAATTGGGCGAACAAGTAACGGTTTTGACGACCGAGAAAACCAATTTGCAGGACAACTTGCAGAAAGAAGTAACAGCGAAAAATGAACTTGCTACTGCTAAAACTGCTGTTGAAGGCGAAAAAGCAAAAGTTGAAGCTGAAAAAGCCATTTTGGCTAAAAAAGCAAAGGCGGGTTCGGTAGTCCGCGTAGGTAATATTTCGATGCAAGGCTTCCACGTTCGTGAAAGCGGCAAAGAAAAATCAAAAACCCACGCTAAAAACATCGACCGTTTGAAGTTTTGTTTTAAGGCTTTGGCTAGTCCAGATCAAGAAGAGCGCGGTTCAGAAACGTTTTACATCCGTATCATTGACCCAACAGGTGTGGCTATCGCAACGCAAGCAGGCGGCGGCGGTGTGTTGAAACTTGCTGACGACAAGGAAATCCAATACACAACGACGAAGCAAGTAGATGTGAAAAACACGGCGGAAGACGTTTGTGCGACTTGGGACGCAAAAGGCAACGCCACTTTGCAAAAAGGCAAATACACCATTGAAGTTTACAACAAGGGCTATTTGTCTGGCAAAAGTGAATTCGACTTGAAATAATAATCATAGTCTAGGACATTTCAGACTTGTCATAGGGTAAAGTAAGACGGCGAATGAAGCGAAGGCTTTGTTCGCCGTTTTTTATTCCAACAAAACAAAAGCGTCCGACAGCACGAAGCCATCAGACGCTTTTTTTTATTTAGAATTGAGTACAACTTAATCGTACATCGTACTTCTAACAGCGTACTTTAAAATTATTCGGCTACATCAGCCGCCACTTCGTCCGTTGTTTCATCAGCCACAACGTCGTCGGCGGCCCCCTCAGTATTTTCGACTACTGCAACAATCGGCACACCGTTCTCGTCTAATTCAACGCTGTCAGCGTCTTCAACAGGAATATTACGGACAACCGCGACGTCAGCAATTTCTTCACCATCGTCTAAACGAATGAGTCGAACGCCTTGTGTCGCACGACCTTGTACGCGAATGTCGGCTACGGCCATGCGGATTGTGATGCCCGCTTTTGTCGTGATAATCAAGTCATCGGTATCTCTGACGGCTTTCAAAGCGACGATTTTGCCCGTTTTGTCGTTTAAAGCCATCGTTGAGACGCCTTTTCCCCCGCGATTGTTGACAAGTCGGTAGGCTTCTACACTCGACCGTTTGCCGATGCCATTTTCAGACAACACCAAAACCGATGTCAAATCGTCGTCGGCTTCTACTGAAATCATATTCATCACGCAGTCCGTGCCGTCTTCGTCGAGTTCAAGTCCTGCAACACCTGCCGAGGTGCGTAACATGGGTCTTACGCGACTTTCTGGGAAGCGAATTGTCCGACCGTTGCGGTTAGCGAGCATGATTTGGCAATTGCCGTTTGTCAATTTTGCTTCCAACAACTCGTCATCTTCTCGAATTGTAATCGCGTTAATGCCACCTTTCCGAATGCGCGTAAAGTGTTCGACTGATGTTTTTTTGACCAGACCTTGTTTCGTCGCAAAAATAATGAAGTTCGATTGCGCGAATTCCATATCCGTCAAATCTCTAATTTTCACGTAAGCCCTAATTTTATCATCCGCAGGGATGGACAAAATATTTTGAATCACGCGACCCGCCGAGGTTTTCGTTCCTTCCGAAATCTCGTAAGTCCGCAACCAATGACACTTGCCTTTTTCCGTGAAAAACAACAAATAATCGTGCGTATTGGCAATAAACATGTGTTCCACGAAGTCTTCAACCCGCGTTTTAGTGCCACGACTACCACGACCACCGCGATTTTGAGCCTTAAATTCTGATACTGCAATGCGTTTGATATAGCCCAAATGCGAAATCGTCACAACCACTTCTTCCACTTCAATCATGTCAGCAATCGAAATGTCGCCATCTTGAAGTTCAATTTCCGTTTTGCGGTCGTCGCCGTAACGGGCGTTGATGTCTGTCAATTCCGTTTTGATGATGTCGCGGCGCATCCCCTCGTCAGCTAAAATTGCTTTCAAATGCAAGATGTGTTTTCGCAATTCGTCGTATTCGTGCTTGATTTTATCGCGTTCCAAACCCGTCAAACGTTGCAAACGCATTTCCAAAATGGCTTTTGCTTGAACTTCTGAAAGATTATAAATTTTACTCAACGTTCTATCAGCAATGTCTTGTTCTTCACCCCCCTCAGTATTTTTGTCATTCAGAAGGAAAACGCCTACCATTTCGGCTACGGCGTCAGAAAGGTTGAAAGTAGTCCCCATCAAAGCTTGTTGTGCTTCATCGGGCGTTTTTGCGGCGCGAATCAACACAATAATGCGGTCTAAATCGTCCAAAGCGATGTACAAACCTTCCAAGATATGGGCGCGGTCTTGTGCTTTTTTGAGTTCAAATTGTGTCCGTCGAACAATGACTTCCAAGCGAAATTTGATAAATTCTTCTAACAAACGCGTCAAATTCAACACCATCGGGCGACCATTCACGAGGACGACATTGTTAATACCGTAAGAGTTTTGCAACGGCGTCATTTTGTACAATTGGTTCAAAATAACGTTTGCTGCACCGTCTCTTTTCACCTCAATAACCAAGCGAATGCCTTCTTTATTTGATTCGTTACGGACTTCCGAGATGCCTTCAATCTTCTTTTCAACCGCCAATTCTTCGATTTTTTGAACCAAAATGGCAGGATTTATTTGATAAGGTACTTCACGAATAATGATGCGTTCCCGTCCGTTGTGGTTTTGAATATCGGCTTTTCCCCGTACAACAACACGGCCACGACCTGTTTCGTAAGCCTCCCGAATGCCCGATGTGCCATAGATAATACCGCCTGTCGGAAAGTCAGGTGCTTTAATGTATTGCATCAATTCTTCAAGCGTAATCTCTGGATTGTCAATCATTGCGATAGTACCACCGATGACTTCACGCATATTGTGCGGCATCATCCGCGTCGCCATACCGACAGCAATCCCTTCTGCACCGTTGACCAAAAGGTTCGGAAATTTGGCAGGTAGGACGGTCGGTTCTTCGAGTGTATCGTCGTAGTTAAGATGGAAATCAACGGTGTCTTTGTCAATGTCACTCAACATTTCGTCGGCGAGGCGGCGCATACGGGCTTCCGTATAACGCATAGCTGCCGCGCTGTCCCCTTCAATCGAGCCAAAGTTACCTTGACCATCAATCAACGGATAGCGGAGTGACCAATCTTGCGCCATCCGCACGAGGGCATCATATACAGATGTATCGCCATGTGGATGGTATTTACCGAGCACATCACCGACAATACGGGCGGCTTTTTTGTGGGCTTTGTTATAACTCATGCCCATTTCGTTCATCCCAAACAGTACGCGGCGGTGAACGGGCTTCAATCCGTCTCGCACGTCGGGCAAGGCGCGGCTCACAATGACTGACATGGAGTAGTCAATGTAAGCCGATTTCATGTGGTCTTCAATATTGACCTGAATGACTCTTGATTCTGACATATATTATTCTGAAATTTAATTCTTAGAAAATAAGCGACGATTAGAGCGAAAAAAAAGGCATAAATTAGCTTTTGTTTCGGCGTTTTTATTAGCATCGCAAAATAGTCTAAACTTACTGTTATAGTTAGGGGCAGTTTTTTTTAATTCTCAGCGCGTTTTTTTCGTGCGCGCCGCAAATGTAGGAAAATTTGATGAGACGAAGGCACGTTGTTTGTGTTTTTTAGAGTTTTTTAAAACGTACAGGCGACTAAAGTCGCCTGAATCCTAGACATCAGGCGACTAAAGTCGCCTGTACGTTTGGGAAATTCTAAAAGTCGTTTACTTTTACGTAAAAATAGACCCCCTCAGTAAAAATGCCTTTTTGAACACAGCAACTTCCGTTTTGACGCTTTTATGGCGGCGTAGCTGCCAAATCTTGGTAATGTCTAACTAATTCACTGCCTTCTTTATGCGGTGTAACCGCACGACAAGCAGTTTTGCGGTTATACCGCATCGAATAGTGAGCTTATTGGCTTGATGTTACCGAGATTTTGCAGTTACGCCGCAGCCCCGAAGAAAAATCGGAACAGGCTTTGAAACGCCAAAGTAGAAGTTGGCTTTTAAAATAAATTTTTCACCATAAATAATTGAAAATGAAACAGTTATCGCTTGCCATTTTGATTGTAATGACTTTTATTGCCCTTCGTTGTGAAAGTAAAACAGCAAAACCTGTACAAAAAATAGAAACAATTTCCAATCATGAATTAGGCAAACGTAGGCTTGAAGCGAAAACGTTGACGGCGTTTTTAGCGGTCGGTGAGCAGCTAGATACGTTTGCAACGAGTTATGCTCAATTGAAATATGATTCAATTGAAGCTGTTAATTTTATGTTTGAATTTGTAAGACGTATAGGTGATACAATACCAAGAGATTCGATTTTGAACAGGCGTCGCTTAGATGCTACGGAATCAGCGTATCTTGTAAAAATGTTAGATGCTAAAAAGAGTTATGATTTAGGTTTTAAAACTAAATGCTTTGAACCGCACATGATTTTTGTTTTCTATTCAAAAGACACAATTGTAGCCCATTGCTCGATTTGTTTTTATTGTAGAAACTCATACGCCACAATTAGAACGACGGATAGGGAGGGAGAAGTTAATTTGAGCGATTTTGGCTTTAATGCACTCAATAAAATGTGCAAAACATTTAATTTTTCGTATTGCGAATAATTTAATTATGAAAAAACACCCCTCAGTATTTTAGTAAAAAATACCTTGAAAATAGTCAATTCCCCTTGTCAAACACAACAAAAGTATGGTCTTCACCTGACAATTCTTCGTCAATAATAGTTGAAATTATCCGCCAATCGCCACCCGCTAAACCTGCACCGATTGCAGGGTAGCCTATGCGTAAACCTTGATATTGTTGTTTTATTACTTGAAAAACGGTGTGAATAGCCTCATAATCCGCTTTTCCACCTGTTCCTTTCCAATGGTATTGCGAATAAGCGTTTATAACAATGAGCGTTTTATCCTCTATTTTTATTTCTGCAAAACTAAACGTGCCTAATTTCGATTTATCGCCTTTCACAGTCGCTAAATCAGCTTTGTAAGCCATTGGAAAATGGTGTTTTATTGTCAAAGCAATACCCGCACCCATTGTGCAAAAACAGTTGCAGCCATGAACAATCACGTCAAATTCGCCTTGAATGGCTAATTTTATTAGGTCTCCTTTTACCATTTTCATAAATAATTATTTTTAGAAAAAAAAACACCCCCTCAGTATAAGTAAAGCACATTTATTAAGTTCATCCACAAATCTCAAACAAGCGATTTGTCATTGCGAGGAGGCACGACGAAGCAATCTCTTGGTTTTTAGCAG
>JAYSRS010000703.1:0-2625 GCA_043720935.1 Saprospiraceae bacterium | reverse complement strand
CTTAAATGTGTGCAAACTGTAAAATGATAAATGAAACATCCCGAAATTTGCAAAATTTCCTAAATCTTTTGCCGCAAAAACACCATTTTTTACTTAAATTTGAAGCTGCCCGATTAGATATGCTAACACGAATTTTAGCATAACTTAGTCGTACAGCTTCTGATTTTTATACCCCTCAGTATTTTTTTGATTTTCTACGCTCAAAAGCGCATTAATCTTTGACTTTTTCTTAGTTTTGCAGAACTAAAATAAAAATAAAATGGATATTTTCGGGATGTTTCATTTATCAGTTTACAGTTTGCACACATTTAAGAAATTTAAAAAATTTCTCAAATGTTATCAATCCATTGACTATCAATGCTTTAAATTACGCACAGATTTACTAAATTTGAAAAATTTAGTAAATCTCGCTAAAAAAGTGTAAACTACTTTTCAAGCAAAATGAAACATCCCCTTTATTCTACAAAAATAGGATATTTAGTTAACACAAGCAAATTATTACAGATAAAAACAGATTGCTTCGTACCTCGCAGTCACTTTTGAAATTTGAAATTTGAAATTTGAAATCTTCTCGGCATGCCGTTCGGGGAACTTTGAAAGTTCCCCGAACGTTTAAGTTCCCCGAACGTTTTACGCCACCTTAAGACAACCGTCTTTTAAAATCCGTATAATTAAAACGCCTTACCAATTTGTACGTATTATCTTCTGTCCAAATACCAATATCGGGATGTTTAACGCCATTGAACATCGTCGTTTTGACCATTGTATAGTGAATCATGTCTTCAAAAATCAAGGTATCGCCAATTTCTATTGCTTTATCGAAACTGTAATAATCCATGTAATCGCCTGATAGACAACTTGTTCCGCCGATTTTATAGTTAAATTTGCCTTCTTCAAAATCACCCGCATTGCGAATGCGAGGCCGATACGGCATTTCCAAAGTATCGGGCATGTGGGCCGTAAAACTGACATCAACCATCACCGTTTTAACGCCACGATTATCTACAATATCCAACACTTCGGACAATAAAACACCCGTATCCCAACCGACCGCACTGCCAGGTTCAAGTATCAAATCGAGGTGTGGATGCCTTGATTTAAAGGCTTTTAAGGCATTTATCAAGTAATCAAGGTCATAGCCTTGCTTTGTCATGAGGTGTCCACCACCAATGTTTAGCCATTTTAGGCTCGGCAGAAAATGCCCTAATTTTTGTTCAATCGCTAAAAGTAACCCCTCAGTATCAGCAGCCGACGACTCGCATAAGGCGTGTACATGAAGGCCGTTAATGCCCTCGGGCAATTCATCAGCTAAATTTTCGATGGCTTCGCCCAATCTTCCACCCGCTTTCCCGGGATTGTACAAGTCAGTTTCAACAACCGAAAATTCAGGATTGACGCGTAAACCGCAACTAATTTCATGCTGCGTAAATCGTTGAATTTGAGGATAATAGCGATTGAATTGGCTCAAAGAATTGAACGACACATGGCTTGAATATTTCAACGTTCGTTCAAAGTCTTCGGGAAAATACACCGCCGCGTAGGTATGTGCCAAGGTTTTCATTTCTGAAAAACACAATTTCGCTTCGTACAAACTACTCGCCGTTGCCCCGTCTAAATATTGCCGAACCATCGGAAAGGCCGACCACATAGAAAAACCTTTAAAAGCGACGATTATCTGCACATCAGCTTCCATTCTGACGCGTTCCATGAGTTCCAAATTGCGCCGCAAAAGCGTTTCGTCGAGAATGTAAGCAGGTGATTTTATTTTTGAAAAATCCATTTTTTTGAATGATGAGTTATGAATGACGCATTTTACTGAGGGGTCTATTCCTTAAATCTTTGATATTGCTCAATTTTTCAGCAATAAACTCGGGTGATGGTAACAAATTTTTATACTTTTCGGGGAGCGTATCACTAATCCAATTCAAACTCTGAATGCTCCCCACTCAATTCCAAAAAATCAAATGTGTAATGGTCTTTGATGGCCAAAAGTGCTTGATGTTTGTAATCATCAGGCAAAAATTCATCAAAATTGGTTTCATTGAGAAGGTATTTTTCATACGTTTTGTTCTCAATTTGATGCGTCAAAACGCGGTAAGTCCAGCCAAACTTACGCACATGAAGGAGATAAAACTCGCGTTCGAGATTGTCCTTACATTTTTCCAAAGGACGATATTATGCGTCCAACCAATTTCTCGCGGCATTGCTGCGAGATTTGGATTTTCATAATATGCTAAATAGAAATTGCGGCTACGCCATAAATTAGCAGCCGAAAAGCCATTAATACTAGAAAAAGCCATTTGCAAATCTTTTGACAATTGCTCGACAACCGATTTTCCCCAACCAAGCGTTTGTTGCTTCGTCACGATAAGTTGACCCAAATCCCAATAGAGATTTACTAACTCATAGTTGACCATTTTCAAGGCTTTATATTGCGCCTGTTTGATGCGTTCTTTCACATCAATTAAAAAAGATTGATAATCGTTGTTGCTCATAATGCGTTGAATTTTAATTTATTAAACATTGTTTTTAAAATCTATAAAATTGCTCGAATCATCCTGTCATTCCCACTCATATCTTTTCGTAATTCCACATCTTTGAAACCCATTTTTTGCAATAGCATCG
>JAYSRS010000702.1:0-7415 GCA_043720935.1 Saprospiraceae bacterium | reverse complement strand
CGCCTGACGCTAGGCATCAGGCGACTGAAGTCGCCTGTACATGAGCGGGTATTTTCTTGAAAACTTATCTACTTTTGCCCCCTTACTCAAAAAAGCTTTCAAAATGAATCGAGAATTTCTCATAAATACCCTTTTCCTCGTCCTTATTAACCTGATTATCAAGCCGTTCTACATTTTCGGCATTGACCGTGCCGTGCAAAACCGTGTCGGCGAGGCACATTACGGCGTCTATTTTGCCTTGTTTAGCTTCACTTTTTTGTTCCAAATCATCAACGATTTCGGCATTCAGAACTTCAATAGCCGCCAAATTTCTCAAAATCGACACCTTTTGGAAACCTATTTTTCGGGTATTATGTCGCTAAAAATTGGTTTAGCCATTCTTTATTTGCTCGTTGCGACCGCGATTTCGGCATTTATTCCAACTTATTGGGCCGTTCTGCCGATGGTTTTAGGCTTGGCTTTCAACAATATTTTACTGTCTTTACGCGCTTATTTGGCCTCAAACGTGGCGGCTTTGGATATGTATCGGCTCAACAGTTTGCTCTCCGTTTTAGACCGCGTTTTGTTGATAATTCTCTGTGCCGTTTTGCTGTGGGTGTCACCGTTTAAAGAAAATTTTACGATAGAATGGTTTGTTCACGCTCAAAATGTCACGCTTTTATTGACCGTTTTGGTCACTTTTTTTGTCGTTTTTAAGCACGTTCACGTATTCAAAATCAGTTGGAATCGTCCTTTTTTTGGCACAATACTGAGGGGGTCAATGCCTTACGCATTATCTATTTTATTAATGACAATTTACACACGAACGGACGCCGTGATGCTCAAAGAGATGCTTGAAGACGGCAACAGACAAGTCGGAATTTACGCCTCGGCCTATCGCTTGCTCGATGCGGTAAACACTTTAGGGCTGCTTTTCGCAGGGCTTTTGATGCCGATGTTTGCCAAACAATTGAAAGAAAACGTAGATGTGACACCACTCGTAAGGTTTAGTTTTCAACTGATTATGGTCGCGGCAACGACTGTGGCGGGAACGGTTTGTTTTTTTAGAACCGAGATTATGCTGTTATTATATGACCAAGCAACGCCGTTTTCAGGCGATGTTTTAGGCGTTTTGATGGGCAGTTTTGTGGCGGTTAGTGGGACGTATATTTTCAGCACGCTCATTGGGGCATCGGGCGATGTGCGGCGTATGAATCAGATTTTTATAGTCGCTTTAACATTAAATATCGGTTTAAACGTCGTTTTGATTCCCCATTTCAAGGCATTAGGCACAGCAATTTCGACCTTTACGACGCAGTTTTTTGTCTTATTTTCACTCATTTTTTTGACAAAAAAGGCCAAAATACTGAGGGGGTCACTTGCGTGGATGGGACGGATTGTAATCTTTGGTTTAGCCGTTTTGAGCCTCACTTTTTTAATAAAAAATGGTGGTTTTCTCCAAAATTGGTCTATTCAAATGGCTGTTTCGGCGGGCGTTAGTGGCATTTTAGCGGCGGCAATGGGCTTTTTGAATTATAAAAAAATGGAAGTTTTACTAAAAAAATGAGGTCAAACGCTTGATTGCGTTTGACCTCATTTTCTGGACGGCAAAAATTATTAGTAAACAATATTTATAAAACATTTAAAATGAGTGCTTTATACAGTTATAGCTTCATTTTCAACAAGCATTTCGATATACTGTTCAGCTGACATCGGATAGTCGAAAAAGTCTTCTGCTTCATCAGCAGAGGCAAATTTTAACTGTTTTTTTATTTCACCCATTAGGCTTTTGCTGTATTCTTTTTTTCCATGACTGAAATAAGTATAGATAGGGTATTTGATATCATCAATTGTCAAATAATAAAATTGATGGTGTTCTTTTTGAGGGTAAATTTTAAACCCTTTCTTTAAAAGCACTTTCTGAATATCTTTTGTTTTTCTAGGCTTCATGCACTATTGATTTAACGAGTTTTAGGAGTTTGTTTTTTAATTCTTTAGAGGCTGCGGACAATTTATCATCCGTTTCTAAGGCGAAATTCTCATAAAGTGCATGAAAACTAAAGGCAAAAGCAATTTCAACTTCCTCACGTGTATCACCCCACACGCATATATCGAGTGATGTATTTTTTATCGTATAACAATCATTTTCATACTCAACAGCACAGAGTAATTTTTCATTCAAAATATAAATAGAAGTATCAAACTTAATCATATTTGGCTTAAAAGGAGACGTATCATGCTTTAATTCCTCAATAAGAACGACTATCAATAATTCTAGGTCTTCTTTGATAGTATCAAGCACTTTACTATTTTTTGAATAAATGTCTTTAAAATCATCATCCTTCAAAAATTTCACGTCCAAAAGATTAGAGAACGACTTATTCATTTCTGTGAGTACCTTTATAACGGTAGTCACTTTGGCAGCGTGTCCAACAGTTGTATCAGGGTCAATCTGAAATCTTATAGCAATATCTCTTAACCTATCTAACATTTTGTTAGAATTTATGAGTAAAAGTAAGCTATCTAGTACATAAATTTTACTCTTATGTTACATTTTTGTTTGTTATATATTTTTTATCTCTTGATGATGCTAAAATCGAGGACAATCTTATGGCATTAATTTATCAAATTGGCAAAGCTGCTCCTCCCCTATTCATTTTCTGACATTCCAAAAACTGCTTTGCCGTCTCCTCTATCGTCACTGCAATCGGCGTATATTTGAAATCAGAAAAAGCGGCGAGCGACTTCTCATTTTTGAAAAAAAACGTCGTCGCCGAAGTCCGTGCCGTCTCGCGTGTAATCAACGGACGTTTTTTCGTGATTAAACTTTTCAACCATTCGACACGCCATGCCACTTGTCTTAAAAATGGCGTAACGGCAATCGTCGCTGGTTTTTTATTCAAAACACGGGCAATGTCTTCAAACATTTTTTTGTACGTCCAATTCTCTCCATTCAATATAAAACGTTGATTGTCAATATCTGACGCCATCAGTTTTTCCATAAACTGAACCACGTCACGCACATCAACGTAACCCGTAGCCCCCTCAGTATAAAACCGCAAACCTGTCCAAACTTGCTCAAAAAGTTTGCCCGTTCCATGCGCCCAAAACTGCGAACCAAGGATAACCGACGGATTCACAATCGCTGCCGATAAGCCTTCTGCCACACCACGCCAAACTTCTTGCTCTGCTTGATATTTTGAAATAGCATAATGCGTATTCAAATCCGAACGCTGCCATTTGTTGGTTTCGGCCACCGTTTGCTCATGTTCTACGCGGCCAATTGCGGCAATCGAACTGACATGAACGAGTTTTTCAACGCCACATTCTAGGGCAGCATTCACCACATTCGCCGTACCGTTTGCATTGATGTCGTACATTTCTTCACGGTCGCGTGCGTCGAAACTCACGACAGCGGCACAATGAAAAATTTGTTGCACCGCATGGCCCCTCAGTATTTCGGCCAAAAACGGCACATCTCGAATGTCGCCTTCTACCCACGTCACGCGGTCGGCCACATCGGCCACTAAATCCATCGGACTCGTAGCGCGTTTCATGCAAACAACGTTTTTGTAGCCTTTTTTGACCAAAAGACGCGTCAAATACGAGCCAACGAAGCCCGTTGCACCCGTTATGAGGATAGATTTTGACAAATTTTCCATTGCGTTTTTTTACTAATATGACTTCATGGGCCACTAATTCGACGGATGCAACGGATTTACGCTGATTTTTTTTCCTTCTGAATGACAAAAAGGAAAAAAATTAGCGTAAATCTGTCGAATCAGTCCAATCAGTGGCCCATTGAGTATTACCCCAAAGGTGGTTTTTCGGTTTTCACATTCAACAAATTGCCCAATTGAACAAATGCCGCTTTCCACTCCGTGCTTGGGTATGCTCGATTTTTTGTATCAAATTGTTGCATCACATCAAAGTAAAGATTTTGACTTTTCCAAACGTTTGGTTTGACCTTCATGTCGTTTAAAATCGCCAAAATATTGTTCAAAGCCACCAATTTACTGAGGGGTATGCCGATGCGTTTTGCCTTCTTCAATTCCTCAAAAATCCGTTCGCTCGCCGCTAATTTGAAGGCACTTTCGTCCGTAAAACCAATGCCCCATTTTTTAAATTCATCCAAAAAGCGTTTTAAATCATTGATTTCCAACGATTCACGACTAAAGAAATTCTTTAAATCGTTATTCAACACATATTGCACCGCGCTTTTGTAAGCATCAGGAACAGCAACGCCCGAGACGATTAAACCCGACATCAACTGATAATTATTTTCGTAGATTTTCCGAAACGATGTTTCCACATCGCGCAGGTTTTTCTCCGTAATTTGGTTGATAATTTTCTGTTTTTCTTCTTTAAACAACTCCCAAATCGTGAATTTTTCAGGGCCAAAATACTTCTGAAAAGCACTAATTACCCCCGCTAAATCGACTTTTTCAAAGGAAGACGATACTTTTTCGTACATTTCGTCAAATTCGGCTCTGTCCATATTCAACGAAATATTACCAATCAAATTCAACTGTCCGAGGTGTAAAACGGCAAAACTAAAATGTTTTTCGGAATGCGTAATTTTTGACCGAACAACCGTCCGTCCGACCGCTAACATTTGATTTCCTGCCTCAATACGCTTGAAAAACTCGCTTGTGGCGACATAATTGAAGAAATCGAGCTTATCGGGATATTTTTCAAACAATGAACTTACGGCATAGTGCATCCCTACACGGGTCAAGTCAACGAACGCAGGACGCACATTTTTCTCGTAAACACCGCCACCGTCGCCATATTCAGGCAGATTGCTCGGTGCTTGCGAGAGGCGGAAAATAAATTCGGTCTCAAAATCAACGTCGGCCACTTGCTTAGCGTAATGAATCGCCCGACAAGCATACTGCAAAATTTGAGCATTTTCCAAGCCCGAAATCTCGTCAAAAAACCAACCACAGCTTGAAAACATCAAAATAGCGTTGCGCTGCATCTCCAACAAGCGGAAAAGATGGACTTTTTCGCGTTTTGTCAAGACACGGCTTGCGTGTTTGTCTATAAAATGGTCAATGCTTCCCTCCGAACGGTCGAGCAAAACCTCGATGTATTGATTTCTAACATTCCACACATCTTTAACGTATTGACCCGCTTTTTCCTCAAAAATCGGTATCAATTCGTCGCGCAGCCAATTCAAGGAAAACCGCAACGGGGCGCGCCATTTTTGGTGCCAACGCCCGTAACCGCCGCCCGTGTTGCACCCGCAATCCGACTGCCACCGTTCGACGCCATGCACGCACGACCACGACGAATTTTCATGAATTTGGGCTTCATACTGAGGGGGGAACATTTCCAAGTATTCACCATAATTGGTCAGTTCCGCAAACGATTTATCTTCAATATGATTCAAACAATCGGCCAACGCCATTTCGCCCAAACGGTGGTGATGTCCGTAGCTTTCGCCATCGGTTGCAATATGCACGAGTTGCGGCTCTTCGGAACTGTCAAACGCGCCCAACAAACGATTTGCGAACGCTTTTCCACTGTTCAACAAGCCTTCAAAAGCGACACCCTGCGCGACATTGCCGTTGTAAAAAAACAGCGCAATCTCTTTTCCGCTCGGCAATTTGCAGAGATACGGGCGACGGGTGTCAATATTTTCGTTGTGAATTTTTTCAAACTCCGTACCGCCAATTTTCCGAATTGCCTTTGCTTGACGCGGCGCAAGAATGGTATATTTGATGCCATAATCGGCCAAAACTTCTAGGGATTCAGTGTTTGCCGCCGTTTCAGCGAGCCACATACCTTCGGGCTTTCGGCCAAAACGATGCTCAAAATCGCGTAAACCCCAATAAACTTGCGTGATTTTGTCCTCTAAATTGGCCAAAGGCACTATCAAATGCGAATGCACCTGTGCCACCGCCGAGCCATGACCGCTGAACAATTTACAGCTTTCACGGTCGCCTTCTTGAATGAGGCGATAGGTGTCGGGGTCGGCTTTTTCCATCCAACTTAGGAGCGTTGCCCCAAAATTGAAACTCATCCGACTGTAATTATTCTGAATTTTGACAATGCGGTTGTCGCTGTCTAAAACCCTTGCGACGGTGTTAGTGGCATAGCATTCAAAGTTAATGCGTTCGTTCCAATCATGAAAAGGCGCGGCGGATTCTTGTTGCTCAATGACTTCCAACCAAGCGTTTTCACGCGGGGGCTGATAGAAATGTCCGTGGATGCAGATGTATTTTTTCGACATAAAAAATTAGAATATGAATTGACAATATGTAAAGGTAACACTAAGCCCGACACTAGCCTAATATATGAGCGAAAAAAAAACGCTTGACAACCTAAAAGTGAACTCTCCTTACGCGCTTCGCAAACGTTTGCTTATTTTGTAAAATATTGGTAATCAATTTTTTATACGTCTAAATTTTTATTTTATTTTTTTGAGAATAGAAAAAACACCCCCTCAGTATTTTGATAAAAAAAAGCCATTTTGCGGGTTGCAAAACGGCTTTTTAGGGTTTTAAAACCAAAGGATTGTACCAACTTTCCTTTGCAAAATCCATTCGTAACAGCAGATTTATCAAGCCGCCACCGCAGCTTCCAATTGCCTTGATTTGGGGTGCTGTAAGCCTGATAAAATATCTTTTTTTGCAATTCCCGCCTCGATTAATTCTTCATCGATTCGTACATCTGTCCGATTTTCTTGAATCCAAACTTTACCTTGAATTATATCAAAATGAAAAACCGTATAGTGAACATGTTTATCTTTGTACCAACCGATACGGACGAGTTGATAGTGATGATTTTTCACATCTGAAATCACTTTATTTTCGACATCAGGCATAAAAGGCGACTTGATAGACGCATAATAATCCAAGACATTCAAAATAGCTTTTTGATACTTTTTTACTTTTTCCATTCAATAATCGTTTGTGAAATGGGTTCAAAAATGATAAATTTGAGTTGATGCTTTTCGATAGCCCATTGAAAAATAGGGGCATCATCCAATTTTTTAAAGCCTAATTCAGATATAGCAATGTATAATTCGTAAGCATTTATTTGCTCTTCCAGTGCTAAATTATAGACCAAAAATTGCCCTAATATTTCGTAAAAGCTATAAAAGGCGTATTTTCATCAAAGCTTTTTATTTCTACGGCGATATGCTCTCCTTGTCTTTCAGCACCAATAACTCTTTCAATACCTAAGTCAATAAAAAAGTTGATACTACTTGCCGTCGGTACATAAAGCGGGTCATTGGTGATTGTCCAATTTTCTTTCTGCAAAGTAACTTTAACGATTTCATGAACATTATCTTTTTTAGGCATAGATATTATTATTTTGGTTAAAAATTAACGGAATTATCGGTTTTATGTCGCAAACCAATTTTTAAGTAAAAAATGGTGTTTTTGCGGCAAAAGATTTAGGAAATTTTGCAAATTTCCTAAATC